>NZ_CP171148.1:722500-802500 GCF_043099725.1 Nostoc sp. C110
ATCCAGAAAAAGCTAAACAAATTTTGTTGGGAGCAGGATTTAAATATGATGATAAAGGTCAACTGTTAGACGCGGATGGTAATCGAGTCCGCTTCACAATGATGGGTGTTGCTGGTAATAGACCAACAATTACACCGAAAATCCAACAGGATCTCGGCAAGATAGGCATTAAAGTTGATTTACAATTTCTTGACTTCAGTATTATTGGAGAAAAAATTTCTAATACCCTAGATTGGGAATGTTGGTATGGAGCCATCACTGGTGGTATTGAGCCACAAGATGGTTTCAATGTCTGGTCTGTAGAAGGTAACTTTCATGTATTTAATCAAAAAGCTCAAGCCGGACAATCCCCAACAGTAGGTTGGAAAGCTACCGATTGGGAGCAGAAAATTGAAGACCTCTACATCCAAGGGGCAAGAGAATTCGATGAAACAAAACGCAAAGCTATCTATGCAGAAACCCAACAACTCTCACAAGAGTATCTGCCTTTTATTCACCTATTCAATTCCCTCGCTTTAGTAGCCGTGCGTAATACTATTGAGAACGTAAAATACTCAGCGATAGGAAGTTACAATTGGAATATTTATGAACTTAAAGTAGTAGAAACTAAAAAAACTAGCTAATTTTTATGTTTTATTAAGACTAAACTTCATCATATCAAATTCGCTTAAAGACTAATAAGACCTGTATGTTCAATTGATGAACTATTTGTGCATTAAAAGTATGAAGCTTTTTAGAAAAATATTTCTGCTGATTAAACGTTTTTGGTTGCCAATAATTCTGACTTCAGCAACAGCACTTACACTTATCGCCTGCAACCCCACTAAGTTCAAAAGTGTAGCTGCTCAAGTGCCGCAATTGGTAAGTGCCATTCTCAGCGACCCTAAAACTTTTAATTATCCTCTTAGTCAGGAGTCTCCGAATGTTTTTCCTTTGATTTATGAAGGATTAACTACAGAAAACCCTATAAGTGGCAAAATCGAGCCTTCTTTAGCGGAATCATGGGAAATTTCTGATGACAAATTGCGGTTTGTTTTTACCCTACGTCAGGGATTGAAATGGTCTGATGGGCAGCCTTTAACAGCAGATGATGTAGTATTTACCTTCAACGAAATTTATCTTAACGAAGCGATTCCCGCAGATGCTAGAGATGTGCTAAGGATTGGTGAAAGTCGGGCATTGCCAAAGGTACGAAAAATTGATGCTCAACGAATTGAATTTACGACTCCAGAACCATTTGCACCGTTTTTAGGAACTCTCGGACTGCCAATTTTACCTGCCCATACTCTAGAACCATTTGTCAAGACAAAAGACCAAGAAGGTAAGCCAATATTTTTGTCAAAATGGGGCGTTGATACTCCTCCAGATCAAATTATTGTTAATGGCCCTTACAAGCTAGAGCGCTACGATACAAGTCAGCGTGTAGTATTTAGGCGCAACCCCTACTATTGGCGCAAAGGGCCCAAAGGAGAGTCCCAACCTTATATTGAACGGATTATCTGGGAAATTGTGGAATCAACAGATACTTCATTGCTGCAATTTCGTTCTGGCGGGTTAGATACTGTAGGAGTCTCACCAGATTATTTTTCTTTGCTAAAGGTGCAAGAAGAACAGGGAAATTTCAAAATTTTCAATGGTGGCCCAGCAACAGGTACGACGTTTGTTTTCTTTAATTTAAATAAAGGTAAAAGAGATGGAAAACCCCTGGTTGATCCAATAAAATCGCGTTGGTTTAATACTGTAGAATTTCGACAGGCAGTAGCCTATGCGATTGACCGACAAACAATGATTAACAATACTTTTCGTGGTTTGGGTAAACCACAAAATTCACCTATTTCCGTGCAAAGCCCTTATTATCTGTCGCCTGAACAAGGACTAAAAGTTTATAATTACAATACAGAAAAGGCGAAAGAACTGTTATTAAAAGCAGGATTTAAATATAACGACAACAACCAATTAATAGATGCTCAAGGAAACCGTGTCCGCTTCTCATTGCTCACCAATGCTGGTAACAAAATCCGCGAAGCAATTGGGTCGCAGATTAAACAAGACCTGAGTAAAATTGGTATTCAAGTTGATTTCACACCTCTGGCATGGAATACTTACACAGATAAGCTGTCAAACTCATTAGATTGGGAAGTTTCTATGCTGGGTTTGACTGGTGGTTTAGAACCAAATGATGGGGCTAATGTCTGGTCGCCCGAAGGTGGATTGCACATGTTTAATCAGAAACCCCAAGCAGGACAAAAACCGATTCAAGGTTGGGAAGTGGCTCCTTGGGAAGCAGAAATTGCTAAGTTATACATTCAAGGGGCAAGGGAATTAGACACAACCAAGCGAAAAGAAATTTATGCAGAAACCCAGCGAATTACTCAAGAGAATTTACCGTTTATTTACTTAGTTAACGCTTTGTCAATGTCAGCAGTGCGTAATCGCTTTGAAGGTATTCAATACTCTGCACTGGGTGGTGCATTCTGGAACATTCATGAAATAAAAGTAACGGATTAGTCATTAGTTATAAGTCAGTAGTTAGTGGCAAGAATAAAGGAAAAAGGACTAATGACAGATGAAAAAACCTTGCGATCGCTCCTCCAAGCGGTTGCCAATGGTAAAGTTACGCCAGATACGGCATTAGACTCACTCAAAAACTTAACTTATGAATCTGTGGGTGAGTTTGCCAAAATTGACCATCACCGCCAGCTAAGAACTGGTTTCCCAGAGGTGATTTGGGGGCCTGGTAAGACTCCCGACCAAATTGCTCAAATTATGGAGGTGATGCGCCTCCGCAACCCGGTAGTGATGGCGACTCGCATTGAACCAACAGTTTATACCGTACTGCAATCAAAAGTTAGCGGTTTGCGATATTACGATTCGGCGCGAATTTGTGCGATCGCTCCTCCTACCATCGAACCACAATTTGCAGGTGAAATTGGTATTCTTTCTGCTGGTACTGCCGATTTAGCCGTGGCTGAAGAAGCAGCTGTCACTGCTGAACTTTCTGGTTTCCGGGTACAGCGCCTCTGGGATGTTGGCGTTGCCGGAATTCACCGTTTATTAAGTAACCGCCACCTGATTGAGTCAGCATCAGTGTTGATTGTCGTGGCAGGGATGGAAGGCGCTTTACCCAGCGTTGTCGCTGGTTTAGCGAGTTGTCCTGTGATTGCCGTACCCACCAGCATCGGTTATGGCGCAAGTTTTGGCGGTTTAGCACCTTTATTGACAATGCTTAACTCTTGTGCTGCGGGAGTAGGCGTAGTAAATATCGATAATGGTTTTGGTGCAGCAGTGTTGGCGGGGCAAATTTTGCGAACTGCCGAGAAATTGCGGTTGGCATCGGCTGGATCTTGAGTTAAGACTTTAAAGTTACACGCAATATTTCAGTACATTATCAGTAATTTAGCTGAAAAATAAACTGATCTGAAATTTGCCACCCCCAACCTCTTAATCACCAAATATGAGCTATTACAGCGATTTGATATCTCGATTATATTGGCATTTGCCTGCAAATTTGACAGCACTACTAGCACAAACAATTACCGATCCAGACTTGATGGGTCAGGTTGAAAAATCTTGGCGTCACTTTATACAAACAGGTCAAGTGTGGGCATTGTTGATTGGTTTAGTCATTGGCTATATGATTCGGAATCTAACTAGCTACGGTTAAATTTAAAAGTTAGCAGTTGAAAGTGAGGAGTGAGAAGTTAGGAGTCAGAAACTCATAACTCCTCACTCTTAACTCTTAACTCTCCCCCACTCTCTTGATATTTATGACCAAAGAACAAACTTGGAGCCAGAGGTTTGAATCAGCATTGCATCCAGCGATCGCTCGTTTTAATGCCAGTATAGGTTTTGATATTGAATTAATCGAATATGATCTGACTGGTTCTCAAGCTCATGCCAAAATGCTAGCTCACACGGGAATTATCTCCTCAGAAGAGGGTGAGCAACTGGTTGCAGGTTTAGAAGAAATTCGCCAAGAGTATCGCCAAGGTAGATTTCAGCCTGGTGTTGATGCAGAAGATGTACATTTTGCAGTTGAAAAGCGACTGACAGAAATTGTCGGCGATGTGGGTAAAAAACTGCATACAGCGCGATCGCGTAATGACCAAGTTGGTACTGATACTAGACTCTACCTCCGCGACCAAATCCAGCAAATCAAAAGCGAATTGCGAGAATTCCAAGGTATTTTACTGGATATAGCTGAAAAGCACGTTGAAACTTTGATCCCAGGCTATACCCATCTGCAACGCGCTCAACCAGTGAGTTTAGCTCATCACCTCTTGGCATACTTTCAAATGGCACAACGCGACTGGGAACGCTTAGGAGATGTTTCTCGCCGCGTCAATATCTCACCTTTGGGTTGTGGTGCTTTAGCGGGAACTACTTTCCCTATTGATCGCCACTACACAGCCAAACTATTAGATTTTGACAATATTTATGCTAACAGCCTCGATGGAGTGAGCGATCGCGATTTTGCGATCGAATTCTTGTGTGCTGCTAGCTTGATTATGGTTCACCTCAGCCGCCTTGCAGAAGAAGTCATTCTTTGGTCATCTGAAGAATTTCGTTTTGTCACCCTCAAAGATAGCTGTGCTACAGGTTCCAGTATCATGCCCCAAAAGAAAAACCCCGATGTTCCAGAACTCGTGCGGGGGAAAACAGGGCGTGTATTTGGTCATCTCCAGGCAATGCTAGTGATTATGAAAGGGCTACCTCTGGCATATAACAAAGACCTGCAAGAAGATAAAGAAGGTCTATTTGATAGCGTTAACACAGTCAAAGCATCTCTAGAAGCAATGACGATTTTGCTCAGAGAAGGCTTAGAATTTCGTACCCAGCGTTTAGCAGAAGCCGTAACCGAAGATTTTTCTAACGCTACCGATGTAGCAGATTACCTGGCAGCACGGGGCGTTCCTTTCCGTGAAGCTTACAACCTCGTGGGTAAGGTGGTCAAAACTAGTATTGCCGCAGGTAAACTCCTGAAAGATTTGGAATTGGAAGAGTGGCAACAACTACATCCGGCATTCGCAGCAGATATTTATGAGGCGATATCCCCCCGTCAAGTTGTAGCAGCCCGCAACAGTCACGGTGGTACTGGCTTTGTACAGGTTAGCAAAGCACTCATAGCGGCTCGCGCTCAAATGGATCAATAAGGGAATAGGGAATGGGGAATTGGGAAGAGGACTTGGGGACAAGGAGAATTGGGGACAAGGAGAAAGACTTGTTTCAAGTTCTCACCTCTTGTTCCCTTGTCCCCTTGTCTTCCTACCTCCCCTGCTTCCCATGCCCCATGCCCCATACCCAAAAATAAATAAGGGCGTACAAATGTGCGCCCTAAACAATAAATAATCTATATAAAAAGGATTTAAGCAGACAGCTTAGTCAGTGTCAGCTGCTGTTGCTGCGCCTTCTTCTTCTTCACTCTTGGGTGGTCTTTGTTGGAACCTTCTCTGCATTCTTCCTGTCGTAGTTCGTTTACGAAACTTTCTGGCATACGCCTGGTTCCGTAGCGCCTTTTCTTTTTTCGGGTTACGGCGCTTGGCCATGTTCACCTCATTAAATAAACAACAAAAGAGTAGCAACTAGGCATCACGTAGGCAATATTAGCTACCAATGTTATTGATATACTTGTAGCCTAGTGCAGCAATCAATACGCTTTAAACAGTGTACTAGTCTACCGCGTTTTACCTTGTTTTGTCAATAACAATTTATAATTATCCCCACTAGCTAGACAAAAAATATATTTTATTAGATGCAAATACATCAAAAATACGTAAATTAGCTAACTAGTTGTTCTTGCAACAAACCAATGAAGAAGCTATCTCAATACTGCTCGGAGTCAGACATTTTACACAAAGAATTTGGCTGAGGTAAAAGATAACTGGGCTTGGGTTAAAGGTTTTTTCTTTCCCCTTTTCCCATTAACGAAGCAGTATTGGAAGCTCAATACAGTTCGGTTAAGGTTTTTTGATGAAAATTCTAGATCGCAAAGACGCGATAAATCGCCGTCTCTACAAAGGACTGATTATTGTAGAGACGGTGATTCATCGCGTCTCTTGTCTTAACCGAACCGTATTGATTGGAAGCTATCCTACTAATAAAATTCAGTATTCGCTAAACTTCAACGAAATACATTGCTTTAAAATTCATTCAAAGCAAATGCAATAGGTACAAGCCAAATTGACTGTTTTCCCTATTCGTGCAACAAAGCCTTTTATTGATGGTTTTAGGAAACTTTTTCAAGCTTCTTATCAGTTAATTTAGATGGCTTATTACGTTTGAGTGCTGAAGGGACACCAATAGTAGCGAGGGCAAATAAGCTAAGGATAGAGGTGGGTTCAGGAACAGTGATTATGCTTGCAGAAAAACTGATGGGTAGCTCACTATCTTCCGTTCCCAAATTTTCAAAACCTGGTGTCAGTGGTGGAACAGAAAAAACTTCTAAATAACTTGGCGTTGGCAAAAAACTAGCGAAAAATGGACTAGAATAGTTTCCCCCCGATGTAGAATAACCAAAACCATCACCTGTTAACTGCTGAGTATTAAGACTAATTAAATTGTCAACATTAAAAGGTTCGTTTCCTGGTATCGGAGTGCCTACAGGTTGCAGACCAGTAATCGTTTCACCATTTCGTGTACCTGTAATTCCTAAAATCTGATAAAAACCCAAATCGTCAGGGGTGTTATCAGTGGTAAAAGTACCAATTGCCTCTATATCAGTACCAGAATAATTCCAATTCCAAGTTAAAGCAGAGGCGGTTTGCATTGTACCGAAAACCAATCCAGATGTGGTGGTGAGGGCTATGGCAGATAGTAGAGCTAGATTTTTCATTGGGTTGTTTGTGCGATCGCTTTTAGCACACCAAAGGCGATCGCGGTTTTTGTAAAGGATTTTCGTATATTAAGCTGAATTAGCAAGAATTTGGTGGCAATCTCCAATACCGCTTAATTGCCTCTTCAGAATTCAGAATTTAGACATACTTATTCAGATTAATTTTTTGAAAGTGCCTTGAAAAAATATTAATGATAGCTGGTTTGAGCAAAGCTAATGTTATTTATAAACTAAAAAGTTTTCTAACTTAACAAATGATATGTATATGTAAATACAGTGCTTCTATTGAAAGTTAATGTTAAGATTAATGATATTCTACGTAAATCGTGAGAATAAAATCTCAAACCACAAACATTTTTGTATAAAACAAAACTCGACAAAATTTTATGAGTTGAGTTTATGTAAGTGGTAGAGAAATATAGAATACAACATATCAATTTTGAAGATTGAACGTTATTGCTTTTTTTCCGGCAGCTGTCCAGTCCACACGTAGCTTATGGCGTATTGGACAAACAGTATTGGGTATTATATTTCGTCATCCCATTACTGGTACTAGTATCATCCCAATTTTACCTGATGGTCGGATAGTACTGATCCGACGGCGTGATGATGGTCTTTGGGCATTGCCTGGAGGCATGGTGGATTGGGGAGAAGATATTCCCAACACAGTCCGCCGGGAATTGATCGAAGAAACGGGGCTAGAATTGGTGAAAATCAACCGTTTGGTAGGAGTTTACTCTGCACCAGACCGCGATCCCAGAATCCATTCAATTTGTATTGCGGTTGAAGCCGAGGTGCATGGGACAATGGAGATTCAAGATACTTTGGAAGTCATGGAAATCCAAGCTTTTTCTCCGAATTTGCTACCTTCAGGACAGATGTCTCACGACCATACTAGGCAGTTGCAAGACTACTTAAATGGCTTGACAACACTGGCATAACAATATTTTGTTATTAGTCATTGGTCATTTGTCCTTTGTCCTTTGTCCTTTGTCATTTTTCATTTGCCGCCAAAATTCTGATTTAAGGAAGCCTCTATTATCTACGAGAGGCTGCGCCCTAAGCGTAGCTATGCCGCAGGCTTTACGAGACGCTAGGCTAACGGTTCAGACTTCTCTGTTTATAATTTGCCCAAAACTAATGACAAATGACAAATGACTAGTGACTAATGACTAATGACAAATGACTATTTATTATGGTGCTAAAAGTTAACTACTAAATTAAAATGAATACACTATTCCGTAACTCCCGGATAAAGCTCTCTCAAGGGCTTGTATTCTGGCGTGAAGTCGGTGAAAAAACTCCTATAATTTTTTTACATGGTGCTTGGAATGAAAGCAGTCAATGGTTATCTGTGATGGAGTCCCTTGCACAAGATTTCCATTGCTTTGCACCTGATTTATTAGGGTTTGGTGAGTCAGAGAATCCTAATATCCACCATTCAATAGATTTGCAAGTAGAGTGTTTAGCTGAATTTCTGCAAGCTGTCAAGCTAGAAAAAGTATATTTAGTAGGACATTCTCTTGGGGGTTGGATTGCTGCTAGTTATGCTTTAAAGTATCCTGAGAAAATTGATGGTTTGGTACTGCTTGCACCAGAGGGCGTAGAGATAGCAGGACAGGAAGAGTATTGCCGGAAGATGCGGCGATTATTGAATTATCCACCACTAGTAGTTAAATTGTTGCGATCGCTAACTCCCTTAACTAAAATTTTGGGTTGGCACGAGAAAATTGCCCAAGACTTGCAGCTGCGTCAGTCGCTATTGCCTTATCCCAGAGGTTGCCAGTTACTTTTCAAACGACGGCAGATAGAAATTGAAGCGGAATTAGTGCAAAAGCGGCTTTATATGATAGATGTGCCAGTTTTTATTTTACAAGGTGGCCAAGATACACCAGATGCTTTAGCCAAAAGTCGGGTTTATGCTCAACTGATGCCCAAAGTTGAGTTGAAAATGATTTCCCATGCCGGAAATGATTTACCGGAATCTTGTGCTGGGGTTGTAGCACTTGAGATTCGGGAGTTTATTAAAGGAAATTAGTAATTACAGATATCCATAAAAGAAGGTTTATTTATATTCATTAAATAAACGCCAGGGTCAATATAATGTCTAGGTCTTAAAACCGAAATTTTCATTTTTTAGCGCTGCGAAATACTTAATTTGGTCAGTTTCCTTAATCACCCATTACTATTTCCTGTATTCCCCAAAAAATTAAATTTGGTTCTACAATCAAACGTGCTGTAATTTCAGGATACAAGGCTTGCAGATAGTTGAGTAGTAAAGTGCAATCGCCCCCTTTAATTGCAATTTTGCCATCAGGAAATAATTGCAACCATGCCCCAATAAATTCTTTAATTCCAGCTAATATTGTATAAACTACTCCACTCTGAATAGCCTCTATAGTATTGATGGCAAAACGTGGTGGTAGAGATGGAAAATTTTGCATTTCCACTAATGGTAATTGTCCTGTTTTTTGACCGAGAGTTGCAAATTGTAAGCCCAACCCCGGCAAAATTGCACCTCCAACTAGACACTCATTAGCATCCGCAGCCGTAAAAGTTAGCGCTGTCCCAGCATCAATCACCAACATTGGAAAACCCCAAATTTTTCCCGCTCCCCACAAAGCTAAAGCGCGGTCAATTCCTAGTGTGGAATAAACACCTTTTAGCGGTACTTGGTCTAATGTAATAACATGAGTATTTGGGTAAGTTTGCCAAATAGCAGTTTGACTGGGAACTACGGAGGCGACGAAAACAGGGCAGAGGGGCAGAGTGTTTGTTAGAGATTTAAATTCGGGAAAAATTTTCTCTAGTAAATCATTCAGGGTTTGACATTCAGTCAACTGTTGTATAACAGACTCAGGAAGATAGTCAGTATCCGACGCTGAGTAAAGCGTCTCGCCAATAAACAACGCCCAATGTAGCCGAGAGTTCCCAATTTCCAACGCTAGCCAATTTTCCTCTCTGTACTTCTGCGGTTTCACACTTTTAACTTTTTTAAGTCAGCCATAGATTTTTTAATAAAAATTAACATTCATCACGTGTAACAATAAAAGAAGAGGAACAAATACTCATTGTGTCAAGGAGGGAGTTATGGTAGCGCTCACCGAAAAAACTGAAAAACGGCTCACCATACAGACTGTGGAAATCGCTCAAGAGACGACGGCAATTCGCTCTTTAGACTGGGATCGCGATCGCTTCGATATTGAGTTTGGTTTGCAAAACGGTACTACTTATAACTCGTTTCTCATCCGTGGGGAGCAGACTGCTTTAGTTGATACCTCCCACGAAAAGTTTCGTCAACTATATTTTGATACGCTCACCGGACTAATCAACCCAACAGATATTGATTATTTGATTATCAGCCATACTGAGCCAGACCATAGCGGTTTGGTTAAAGACTTGTTGCTTATGGCTCCAGAAATTACCGTTGTCGGTTCTAAGGTGGCGATTCAGTTTCTTGAGGATTTCGTACATCAGCCATTTAAGCGGCGGATTGTGAAAAATGGCGATCGCTTAGATTTGGGCAATGGTCATGAATTTGAATTCGTGATTGCTCCAAATTTACATTGGCCAGATACCATTTTCAGCTTCGACCACAAAACCAAAACTCTCTACACCTGCGACGCTTTTGGGCTGCACTATTGCTCAGATAGCACCTTTGATGAAGACTTGGCAGCGATCGAAGAAGACTTTCATTACTACTACGATTGCTTGATGGGGCCAAATGCCCGGTCGGTTTTGTCTGCCCTGAAGCGGATGGGGGAACTTAAAACCATCGATATGATTGCCACAGGACACGGCCCATTATTATCTCACAATGTTGAGGAACTAGTTGGACGTTACCGCACTTGGAGTCAAACCCAAGCCAAGCCAGAAACGGTAATTGGAATATTTTATGTTTCCGAATACGGATATAGCGATCGCCTCGCGCAAGCAATTGCCAACGGGATCGGTAAAACTGGTGTCGCCGTGGAAATTGTCGATTTGGGATCTGAAGTCGATTTACAAGAACTGCGGGAACTAGTCAGCCGTTGTGCAGGGCTAATTGTTGGTCTACCTCCGGCTTCTGGTGCTGCGAGTATCCAATCTGCACTCAGCACAGTTTTAGGATCTGCCAAAGAAAAACAAGCTATCGGTGTGTTTGAAACTGGCGGTGGCGATGATGAGCCGATAGATCCTTTAGTGAGTAAATTCCGTAATTTGGGTTTGACAACAGTTTTTCCAGCAATTCGGATTAAACAAGCGCCCACAGAAAATACTTACAAGCTTTGTGAAGAGGCAGGTACAGACTTAGCTCAATGGGTAACACGCGATCGCAGCATCAAAGCGATGAAATCTCTTGGTGCTGACTTAGATAAAGCACTGGGTAGACTCAGTGGCGGACTGTATATTATTACTGCCAAAAAAGGTGATGTATCCAGTGCCATGCTAGCCTCGTGGGTTGCCCAAGCCAGCTTCAAACCCTTGGGATTTTCCATTGCAGTTGCCAAAGATCGGGCGATTGAATCACTCATGCAAGTAGGCGATCGCTTTGTTCTCAACATTTTAGAAGAAGGCAATTTCCAACCACTCATGAAGCACTTTTTGAAACGGTTCGCCCCTGGAGCCGATCGCTTTGAAGGAGTAAGAACCCAGCCAGCCGAAAATGGTGCCCCCATCCTCAACGATGCCCTCGCCTACATGGAGTGCGAAGTCGTCAGTAGAATGGATTGCGGCGACCATTGGGCAGTATACAGCACCGTCTACGCCGGACGAGTTTCTAAACCCGATGCTTTAACTGCTGTGCATCACCGCAAAGTCGGAAATCACTATTAAAGAAGGTACTGGGGACTAGGGATTGGGAATTAGGTATCAGGAATTAGATATTGGAGATTGAATATTAAGTATTGAGAATAACTTTCCCAGTCCCCAATCCCCAATCCTCAGTCCCCATCCCCAATCCCCAATCCCCTATTCCCCAATAAAGCCATGTCAAAAAATAAACCTCGTGATGTTCAAGTTTATCCCATAGCTACAGATACAAGAATACTGCGATCGCGCAGTTGGTCAAGGCTCAGATTTGAAATTGAATATGCCCTTGCCAAGGGTACAACTGCTAATTCTTATTTAATTGAAAGCGATAAAAATGCCATCATTGACCCTCCAGGGGAAACGTTTACAGAAATTTATTTAGAAGCCTTACAGCAGCGTTTCCATCTCGAAGATTTAGATTATGTAATTTTGGGACACGTCAACCCTAACCGGGCTGCAACTTTAAAAGCTTTGTTAGCAATTGCTCCACAAATCACTTTTGTTTGTTCTAATCCAGGGGCGATAAATTTACGTGCGGCGCTGGAAAATCCAGATTTGCAAATTCTGGTTATGCGGGGTGAAGAAACCCTAGATTTGGGTAACGGGCATAATTTACAATTTATTCCCACCCCGAATCCCCGCTATGCAGATCAACTTTGCACCTACGATCCGCAAACAGAAATTCTCTATACAGATAAGTTATTCGGGGCGCACGTTTGTGGAGATCAGGTATTTGATGAAGGCTGGGAAGTCTATAACGAAGATCGGCGCTATTATTTTGATTGCCTCATGGCTCCCCATGCCCGTCAAGTAGAAACAGCGCTGGATAAACTTGCTGATTTCCCCGTGAGAATGTATGCCACTGGACACGGGCCTTTGGTACGTTATGGCTTAATCGAACTGACCAAATCTTATCGAGAATGGAGTCAACAGCAAACTTCTGCTGACTTGACAGTGGCGTTAATCTATGCATCAGCTTATGGAAATACGGCAACATTGGCTCAAGCGATCGCTCGTGGCATCACCAAAGCTGGTGTCGCTGTAGAATCAATTAACTGTGAATTTACTGAACCAGAAGAAATTCGGGCGGCTGTAGAAAAAGCCGGTGGTTTCATCATGGGTTCTCCAACTCTCGGCGGTCATGCACCGACACCTGTGCAAACCGCTTTAGGAATTGTGCTATCCACCGCGACTAATAATAAACTCGCTGGTGTTTTTGGTTCCTTTGGCTGGAGTGGGGAAGCAGTTGATTTAATCGAAGGTAAGTTAAAAGATGCTGGTTATCGGTTTGGTTTTGACACCATCCGCGTGAAATTTAAACCCGACGATGCCACCTTACAATTGTGTGAAGAAGCCGGAACCGACTTTGCCCAAGCACTGAAGAAAGCTAGAAAAGTGCGATCGCCAAGTCAACCTGCTACTACTGTAGAACAAGCAGTTGGTCGTATTGTTGGTTCTCTGTGCGTTCTAACTGCCAAAGAAGGCGATCGCTCTAGTGCCATGTTAGCCTCCTGGGTAGCTCAAGCTAGCTTTAATCCGCCTGGTTTAACCATAGCTGTCGCTAAAGAACGGGCAGTAGAAACACTGACCCATACAGGAAACAAATTTGTCCTCAATATTCTTAAAGAAGGGAATCATTTGGGGTTGATGAAGCACTTTCTCAAACCCTTTGGCCCAGGACAAGACCGATTTGCCGATGTCGCCGCCCAAGAAGCTGAAAACGGTTCTCCCATACTTGCAGATGCCTTGGCATATCTGGAATGTTCTGTACAAAACCGGATGGAATCTGGCGACCATTGGCTAGTTTATGCCACTGTCGAGAATGGCAAATTGTTAGATAATGATGGCATCACAGCCGTTCATCATCGCAAGTCGGCAACTCATTATTAATTGGGAATGGGGCATGGGGCATTGGGGACTGGCTATTAGGAAATTCTTACCTAGTACAGCTCGGCGGAAATAAACCCGTCCATTCCAAATGAACGAAACGTTTATGTTGTATTAATTTTGACTTTTGACTTCCGCCTTGCGGTACTAGTCTTTAGGATTTTCCACAATCCCCCCACCTGATTCTAATAATTTAACAGCTTCAGCCTTCGATATAACAGCCGTAGCAATGAGATCAGATCCTCCGCCCAAACGTTCAAGGACTCTGATAACTTCACCATTCTCATCTTGTATAGTAACAATGTAGCTTTTCGTCATGGTAACAATTTTAGCTCTAGCTATAACTTCGACTCCCTTGCTTCTTGTCTGAACTATCAGGACTTGTCCTTCCTCCAAAACCTGTCTGTCAATAACCTCATCAGAAGCTTCTGGCTTATTAAGTGCAGAATTTACTGGGTGAAAATCAGAAGATTGAGCTGTAGGAATCTCTACAAGTAGCGCTCCAATAAGAGCAACCATACTTGCCAACGGAAGTACGTAGATATTAGAGAGTTTAATTTGCATTGTCTTCTTAGAACCTTAATTCTACAAGTATAGTAAGGGTAAACGCCTCATGCTAATAGCACTAACATTGATATAGTTACAAGACAACTTAACAACCCTGTCGCATCGAACGGTCGCAAGCGGTCTTATCCTGATAACTCAACGTAGAAATTATTACTATGAATTTACGTGAACTTGAAGATCAAGCACTGAGATTATCTGCCGAGGATCGTTTGCAGTTAATCAATACATTAATGCGATCGCTCCAACCAAAACTTCAGCCAACTTCAAAGCCGAAGGGTTTAGCTGCAAGTTTAATCGGTATTGCCAAGACTGACACCCTGCCACCTACAGATGAAGAAGTAAAAGCCATGCTAGATGAGCGGTTGGTGCAAAAGTATCTGTAATGCGAGTTTTATTTGATACGAACGTTCTGTTGGATGCTTTGCTAGCGCGTGAACCTTTTGTGGCGGATGCTGCTTTTTTGCTGGAGACGGTTGAATCGGGACAAGTTGAAGGGTTTATGTCGGCCACAACGGTTACGGATGTGCATTATTTAGTTGGACGACAGACCAAGAGTGCTGAAGTTGCGATTGCCGCAGTAACTCAATTGTTGGCATTGATGGAAATTTGTGCGGTAGATCGCGGGGTACTGGAACAGGCAATCGCATTGGGGTTGACTGATTTTGAAGATGCGGTGCAGGTAGCATCTGCGATGAAGTTGGGGTTGGAGGCGATCGTTACTCGTGATGCAAATGGATTCACAGGTTCGCCGATTCCATTACTCTCACCTAAAGATATGAGAAATCGGTTGATGTAGCAGAAGGACTGAAAGGTTCTTAATTGAGTCAATGCTACAAGCCGCAAACGGTGAGACAGTCTGATAACCTGGTTTTATTGGGCGATCGCAAGCCGTATTATCAAAGGTATAATTAACTCCAGCAATCGGTTGGGTTGAAACAAGTGAAACCCAATCCTACGCAAGTTAAGGTTTTTATGACTAACTGAACCGGAATAAAAAAGGCTCAAGCATTTCTGCCTGAGCCTTTTCTAGATTAAACTAAACGGTTTTCGCCTGAGTTTAGTAGCGACCACCGCCACCGCCACGGTTGTAGCCACCGCCACCACCGCCACGATTACCACCGAAAGAACCACCGCCACCTCTGTCTTCTCTGGGCTTGGCCTTATTCACTTTAAGGTCACGACCCATCCATTCAGCACCATCAAGGGATTCAATGGCTTTGGTTTCTTCGTCTTCTGAACTCATTTCCACGAAAGCAAAACCGCGTAAACGGCCTGTTTCACGGTCAGTAGGTAGCTGAACGCGCTTTACAGAACCATATTCTGCAAAAACAGTACTCAGCGCATCTTGTGTAACTTCATAGGAGAGGTTACCAACGTAAATTGACATCAAATGTCTCCAAAATCATAAGTTTGTAGAGATTTAGATTTCGGAGAGAAGTCTGTAATACCAAAAGGGAAAAGCCTGTCAATACTAAAATCAAACACTGTCGCCGAATTAATTCTCATTTCACCTCCTATTTTTACATGGCGACTAACTTTCTGGGGGAAAGTTTGAAAAACTGTTATAAAAAGTTATATTGCAAGTTGATAGCTAGGTGCTAGGTAGTTCCAAAAGGGGTGAGACTATAGCCAGCCGCACCCGATAAACTAACTCTCTATTCTATTTTCTAAATATTGACCAATCATCAACTGTTCACCAGCACGGGAGATAATAGTCTGTCTGGTGCGGTATTTACTGCCAATTAGCTTTAACTCTTCTTCAAACACTGAACCGTTGTATTCAGTTCGCAAACACAGTGTTTTCGGGTTTGGGAAATAATACTGGGCGGTGACTGGTTTGGATATGGCAAAACCGCGATCGCGATACAAGGTATTTCCCATCACTCCAAATATTGTTGAACCTTGCGATTCTTTCTTTGCCGTCAGCACATCCGTACTTTCCCAAACAACTGCTGCACCACAGATTAAACTCTTTGTATCAGGCAAATCGTGCATCTGAGCTAGGTTTTGTAATTCATCACAGCCCTGCTCTAAAAAATTGATCGTAACTATACTCTCGATCTCCTTAGTTTCTCCCTTCGGTAGGGTGTAGTAGCGTCGTTGCGATCGCCATTTACCTGTTGATTCCTGGAAAAATTCGGAAATCTGGGATTCATCAGTGGTTTGTGCAGTTTTAAACAGAGATGTCACGCCTTACATTCCTCACCTAATACAAATATATTTCTGGTAAAAAAGTTCATTCTTACCTGTTGTTGCTATAGCAATACGGTTCGGATAAGCATTTTTCACTTTCCTTGTGGTCTGGGGAAAGGGTAAGGGGTAAAGGATGTATTCAAAACCTTTCCCCTTTAACCGAACCGTATTGGTTGCTATGGTACTTGTCGCCCTATTTCTTGCCATATTACGCAAGGGGGGTAAGAAGAAATTGTGTTTTCTATTACATTATAGACACAATTAAGCAATAAATCTTTAACATTCTTAATAAAATAGTAAATACCCGTAATACCTGCCAGTTATAGTAGAATAAATTGAGTAGGTAAAAACAAGGGTAATTATTGTAATACTGCCCAAATTATGATATTCAGCAAAAAAGCTTCATATCTTTGGAAAAAACCAGCTTTCTCCTCTGGGTAGATTCCAGAAAAATGACAAATATTTATACTAAAGTTTATAATTTGTTAACTGCAAGAAGATTATCTACCTCTGCGTAAGAAGTAGAACGGTGAGAAGTTTTGGAATTTTGTGGGAAAACAGTAATTTTTGAATCAAAAATTACTGTCATACAGCTTATGCTTCATTCTCGCCGTTTTTTGTTAATGATATCTCTCAAAATTACTTGGTAAAACACGGCTGTTTAACCCCAAAAGCTCCCCAATAAGAGAAAAACAGATGATTTTGGAAAAAGATAAGCCGCACAAACAGGTGAAAATGAAAGATCCCGTAGTCGCTAACCAACTAATAATTATCCAGTTAGATTCAGTTGTGAAAACTGAGGTGGCGACCGCAGATTTCAAAAGTAGACTTCTTGCAAACAGTACTTGTGCAACAGGTGGCAAAGTGAAAGGGGAAAATTCCTTTTTTTCCTCCACTCCTGTAAGAAGTTTATTAATTTCCTGTTTTGTAGCTATAGGATTGCTGACGGCGAGTTGCGGTTCGTCGCCCAAAGAATCAGCAGATGCACAATCTCAAAGTCCTGGTAATAGGGAACGTAGTCGGGTAACGCCTGTAGATGTGGCGATCGCTAGAACTGACTTGCTCGAAAAACAACCAGAATATACAGGTAATACAACACCCTTCCGCATCGTATCACTGCGATCGCAGGTAGAAGGTCGCTTGTTAGCCTTGAACCTTGATGTGGGCGATAGAGTTAAGCTTGGGCAAAACGTCGGGCAGTTAGATGATGCCATACTTTCGACTGAATTAAAGCAAGCAGAAGCAGAACTAGCAGCCCTGAAATCTGAAGTAGCCAGGGCAAACAATCAGGTAAGCAATGCCCGTGCTGACGTTGAACGGGCACGGCTAGAAGTGGTACAAGCTCAGGCAGATTCAGAACGGCAACAGAGGTTGTTTAAAGCCGGAGCGATCGCTGAACAAACTGCCCAACAAGCACGCACCCAGTCCAAAACAGCAGCCCAGGCACTGCGGGCAGCCCAAGAGCAAGTCCGTACAGAACAGCAAGCCGTTGCTGCCGCCGAAGGTAGAGTTTTGGCCCAACAGGCATTGGTTGCCCAAACCAAAGAACGCAGGTCTTACGCTCGGCTGACATCTCCCATCACTGGCATAGTTACAGAAAAGGTGACAGAACCAGGCAATCTTCTGCAAGCAGGTAATGAAGTCGTAAAGATTGGCGACTTTAACCGTGTCAAAGTCGTTGTGCAAGTTTCTGAATTAGAACTAGCACAAATTCAGGTTGGACAGTCTGTACAAGTTCGCTTAGATGCCTTTCCCAAGGAAACATTAATTGGGAGAGTTACGCGGATTTCTCCAGCTGCCGATGCTACGGCTCGCTTAATACCTGTAGAGGTAGTGATTCCCAACGCTCAAGGCAAGATTGGCAGTGGGCTGCTGGCACGAGTCAACTTTGAAAACCAGACTCAACAGCGTGTAGTCGTACCGCAAACAGCTATTCAGAAACAAGCAGGGAGCAACAACTCCAAGACTACAGATAAGTCTCCCCAGTCCAACGCAGCTAATACTGCCGGGGCAGAAAATCCTGCTGGGACGCTATTTGTGGTGAGAGAAACAGACGGCACGAAAGTGGCAGCGCGTGCTGTGACATTAGGAAAAAGAGCCGATGGCAAAGTGGAAATTTTATCTGGCTTGCAAGCTGGAGAGCGCTATGTTGTTCGTAGTGGTAAGCCGTTAAAAGAAGGTGACACTGTAAGTCTTTCAATTCTTTCAGAAAAGCAATAGTAGGGTGAGCAATAGCCACCATACTTGCAAAAAAAGCACTCAGTAACCAGACCTTATCACTTAGTATCATGCAACAGGCAAATAATAATGGCAATGGCGGATTTAGCCTTAGTGCGATCGCTATCCGCCAACACATTGGCACACTTATGCTTACCGTGGCAGTAGTTGTCATTGGCGTATTTTTTCTCACAACGATCCAAGTCGATCTCCTACCAGCAATTACCTATCCACGAATTGGGGTTCGGCTAGAAGCTCCTGGTATTTCACCAGAAGTAGCAGTAGATGAAATTACCAGACCCTTAGAAGAAGCTTTAAGGGCAACTGAGAATGTAGTACAAGTTTTTTCCCGCACCCGTGAAGGGCAGGTAAGCCTCGATTTATACTTCCAACCAGGAGGCGATATTGACCAAGCCCTAAACGATGCTACTGCTGCTTTTAACCGAGGTCGAGGACAACTGCCAGATACGATAGAGGAGCCGCGCTTATTTAAAGTCGATCCTTCCCAATTGCCGGTTTATGAATTGGCGCTGACATCTGCTTCGTTACAAGGTAAAGATTTACGCGTATTTGCTGATGAAGAGTTAACGCGTGAACTCAGTGTAGTGCCAGGAGTCGCCTCAGTTGATGTATCTGGTGGTGCTGAGGAAGAAGTACGAGTGCTTGTTGACTTAAACCGATTGCAAGCCTTGGGTGTCGGGTTAAATGATGTCTTAGATCAATTAACAGCCCGTAACCAAGATACTTCTGGTGGTCGGATTCTGGGGCAAAATTCCGAGCCATTGACTCGGACTGTCGGACGTTTCCAAAATGCCAAAGAAATTGAAAACCTCTCTGTAGAAGTTTCCTCCCCTGTCTCCCCTGCACCTTCGCGCCGTGTCTACTTGCGAGACTTTGCAGAGGTAATTGACGATACAGAAGAACAACGAGTATTTGTCTACCTCAACCGTCAGCCTGCTGTGAAATTTTCAATTCAAAAGCAGCCTGAAGCCAACACAATCACAGTTGTAGATGCTGTCAAGCGGCGAATTGAACAATTACGACAATCGGGTTTAATTCCAGCAGACATGACTCTGAGTCCCACCACAGATGAATCTGTCTTTATCCGTAATTCTTTAAATGATGTCATTTTTTCGGGGATTTCTGGGGCATTGTTAGCAGCAGCAGCAGTGTTGTTATTTTTAGGATCGTTCAGACAAACATTGATTATCAGTTTGACGATTCCCCTGTGTACTCTGGCAGCGATCGCTTTAATGAAAATCTTTGGCTTAACTTTGAATGTTTTTAGTTTGGCAGGTCTGACATTAGGAGTCGGTCAAGCAATTGACACATCGGTTGTGATTTTGGAGAACATTTCCGAAAAAACAGGGATGACTCCCAATCAAAAAGAGATGGAAGCAGAAGGGCAGAGGAGAAATTCAAAATTCTTTATTGACAGTGCGATCGCAGCTTCCCAAGAAGTAGAATCTGCTTTAGTTGCTGCTACAGGTGCTAACTTAGTTTCTGTAGTGCCATTCCTCTTAATTGGCGGCTTTATTGCACTGCTATTTAATGAACTGATTCTGACAATTAGCTTCGCAGTCGCAGCTTCCCTTGTCGTCGCCATCACAGTCGTGCCGATGCTATCTTCTCGACTCTTGGGAATTCGCTGGTCTAGTCGGATCAGTGAATTTTGGCTGCTTAGACAGTTTAATCACCGATTTGAAGATGCTACGCGGGGATACAGTAACTTCTTAACCAAAGTTTTACGCTATCGGCTCCTCGTCGTTATTGCTGCTTTGGTAATTTTAGGCGGCAGTAGCTTCTTTATGTTTGGTCAAATTCCCCAAGAAATTTTACCCCGCATCAGTACTGGTCAAGCTACCTTGAGAGCGCAGTTTCCTCCTGGTACACCTTTAGCAACTTCTGAAAAAGTTATGCAAATTGTCGATGACATTTTGCTCAAACAACCAGAAACTGAGTCAGCTTTCACAACTGTGGGTGGTTCTTTGTTTGGTAGCAATACTACAGAAAATCCTTTACGTGCCAGTAGCACCATAAATCTTAAACCAGGTACAGATGTCGAAGCTTTCGTCAAAAAAGTAACTCAGGAATTTAACAAACTCAACTTAGCAGGAATTCTGCTACGCCTCAACCCTGGTCAGGTACGGGGTTTAATCTTGAGTAATTCTCCAGTGCAAGGGTCAGACGTTGACGTGATTCTGCAAGGTGAGAATGAAGAAAACCTAACGCAAGCAGGCGCACAAGTGCTGCAAGCATTACAAGAAAGGGCAAAATTAGCGACATTCCGACCAGATGCCGATCCTCGACAACCGGAAATCCAAATTCGCCCCGACTGGGAAAGGGTTTCAGCTTTAGGGTTGAGCGCTCAACAAATTGGTGCAACAGTTCAAACAGCAATTGAAGGTTCAGTGCCGACGCAAATTCAACGCGGTAATCGTTTAGTTGATGTGAGGGTGCAGCTAAATAAGGAAGCGATTGCGCGTCCTTCTCAGCTAGAACAATTACCGCTATTTACAGAAAATAATCAACTAATCCGGCTTTCAGATGTTGCGAACATTCAAGAAGGTCAAGCGCCTGGTGAGGTGCAACGGATTAATCAGCGCCAAGCTTTTATTGTGGCAGGCAATCTCAGCGAGGGAGCTAGTCTTGGTGAAGCGATCGCAGAAGTCAATGAGGTACTCAAGGATGTAGACTTACCTGATGGCGTTTCAATTGTGCCTAGTTCTGCTCAAGAAACTAATCAGCAACTTCAGGATGCTTTAAAAACCTTGGGGGCGTTGACGGTATTCTTAATCTTTGTAGTTATGGCGGTGCAATACAATTCGCTGATTGACCCGTTGGTAATTATCTTCACCGTCCCACTGGCATTAGCTGGGGGAATTTTTGGACTTTACATTACTCAAACTGCAATTGGCGCAACTGTAATTGTTGGTGTCGTCCTGTTGGTGGGAATTGTGGTGAACGCAGGGATTCTCATGGTAGAACTGGCGAACCAAATTCGGGATGAAGTTGGTTGTACTCGCCAAATTGCGATCATGAAAGCTGCTCCTCAACGCTTGCGCCCAATTATCATGACCACAGTCACTACTATCTTGGGATTGTTCCCTTTAGCATTAGGTATTGGCGAAGGTTCTGAGTTTTTGCAACCTTTAGGGATTGTAGTTTTCTTTGGGATGGCGATCGCAACAATGCTGACATTATTTATCATCCCCTGTTTTTATATCCTGCTGCACGATTTGCTTGGTGGGAATTGGGCAAAGCCAGTGTTAATCCGGTTACGTGGATTTACGAAAAAACTCATTTCCATCACGGATAGGGATTAAATTTTTCAACACCCTAGACAGTGAAATTTAAATTAACGCGATCTACCAACAAGTTTTTTCGTTGGCAGATCGCGTTTAACGCATTTTATTTACATATATCGTCTAATTTGTCAATCAATAAGTTCTAATTTAGATTTTTGATAAAGATTGCGTGAAATTACTAGTTATTGTGATAAAGCATTACAAGAATTGCTTTATAAATCAACATACGAGTATATGTAAACTCACTGAGCAGGCACACATTAACCGCTATTTATCTAGCAAATAGATAGCAGTTCAAAAGTGAGGTTTTGCTGTTTGATTTAACTCACGCAATATAGCATTCTCTCAATCAATATGAAGAGGACAGAAATATGACTACAAGCGTAACCAAAATAGCCTTGTCTCTTCTAGGAGCAGCAGGAATTAGTTTTTTATCTTTGACACCAGCGAGAGCCGTTATCTTGGTAGAACCCATTGTAACGAGTGTGAATGAAGATATATTCAACACGAAAAAGCCAAGAATCCTTACAGATTTTCAACCAGGACAAGTAATAGAATATGGTGTGCCAGATGTAGCTAATAACTTTCTAAATAACACTGGATACGATATAGAAAGCTTGGTCTTTGATTTAAAAACGCCGTTCTATACTAATCCAGATTCGACTCCAGCATTTGATAATGAGCCTGTAGAGTGGGGAGATGTAAATGGAGATGGAAAGATCGGTTTATCTAATAACCCCGATCTAAAGGATATTTTTACAGACATTACCATCAGTGGTAGCACTATTACTTTTAGTGGTGGTGTAATCCGAAACGGAAGCATTTTTTACAATCCCTTCGCTACACTACCAAATCTAGCACCCGGTGCTGGAATCATTCCAGCAATAGCAGCAGATCAAACAGATAAAGATGGGCCTATTAGAGTCGCATCTTATTACACAGCCATTCCTGAATCAACTAACGTTTTGGGTGTAGTGGCCCTTGGTGCTTTAGGTGTAGCTTTAAAATTAAAGCGATCGCTACACTATTAACACTTTCTATCATCCTTTGTGACTGGGAGCTGGGCATGAGGGGAGCAGGGGAGGCAGGGGAGCAGGGGAAGCAGGGAAGAAGAACTATTAATTAGTGTCCAATTCCCAATTCCCAATTCCCTTTAACCTGTAATTAACTCACGATAGACTGCTAGTGTTTCCTGATGAACACGGGCAACACTTAACCACTGTAGGTTTTGATTTGCCCGATTCTTCCACTCATGCAGCATATCGGCATTACTCAGTAATTGCACTAAAACCCCAGCTAAAGCATTACTATCTTTTGCTGGCACTAAAAGACCTGCTTGCCCATTATCCAAAGCTTCAGGAATCCCATCTACTTGAGTGCCAACGATCGCAGTCCCAGCTTCCCTAGCTTCCGAAAGTACTAGAGGGCAAGGATCGCGATGAGAAGCCAACACAAATATGTCACAAGATATCAGGTAGCGTTGAGGTTGCGGCTGGAAGCCTTCAAAATGAATTCGTTCTTTTACAGAAGTTGCTTGTGCTTGTGCCTCAAATAGCTGTTTATCAGGGCCATTTCCTACCAAATAAAGATGCGCTTGGGGAAAATCTGGAGCAATTTTTTCAAAGGCAGCAATTAACTCAGCGATACCTTTGCGTTGATACATTCCTGCTACAGTAGCGATCGCTGGACGTTGTAACCCTAAAGGTTGATAATCTTGTATTTGCCGAGTGCGGGGGCTGCCCAAAGTTCCATTGCATACTACCCGCAACTTGTTTTCTGGGATACCGCGTTTTGCCATAGAATCTCGCACCGCCTTGCTAACGGCAATTACTCTATCAGCTAAACCCATCAGCAGACTGGAACGCTGAAATTCATTGTGGACTGTGGAAACTAAAGTATATTTATTTCCTTGAAAAATGCGTGCTAAGATTACCCCCGTCATCATGTGAGCATGAACAATATCTGGCTGAAATTCTGCTGCGATCGCCCGGTAACGCACAGCCGCTTTGATAATACTGTTCGGTTTTCTAGTTTGGTCTAGTTGGTAGTGTTTGACACCACAGTTATTTAATAATTTCTCATATTCACCACCAGCAGAAATAACCGCTACCTCATAACCAGATTTTGCCTGTAAACAAGCCAGATCCACAGCCACATTCACAATACCGTTACCTATTTCTTGAACGTGGTTCAAAATATGTATAATTCGCATAATCTTTGAGATATGTATAAAATTAAGATAAGTAACTGGGAGTAAATCAATATAATCATTGATGTCTTCAGCGACGACTCAAGAGTAATTAGTAGTGCATAAAATTGACCACTTGCTACTGAATAAGAACGCTTCTAACGAGTTACTTAGCTTAAAGACTTATTCAGTAACGGCTCGATAAATCTGGGTAAAACTCCAAAATTCTCAAGACTGAATCTGCTATTTCATTCCCTATAGTCTTATTTTCGATTCCGCCGATAGCGACGACAGCCATACATACTATGTTTTGAAGGGACTCAGCACGAATAGTAAGCTGTCCCACATTGAACTTGAACTTCCATCATGAGGGCGCTGATGTTGCCCACCCGACAAGAGTTATGTTTAGTTTGGTTTAGATGTTTTCTAGCTTAGTGACTTTAGCAATTTAGTAAAACTATATACTTACATCGCTTTACAAAAGCAGCAACTTGCGTGACGATAAGAAAGAAATTAATAGTAAAAATAATTCCCTATTACTGTTCTTAATTGTGTGAAAACTCGTAATGACAAGGCTTCAGTCAGTTTGAGTTGACCTCATAACCTTAAACCTTAGCTTGAAGTAAAAAAATGGCAACGCTACATACCCCATACTTCCAAGTAAATTCCTTAATTCCCACACATTACACACGCAACCTGGTTTTTATCGACATGGCTGTGGAAGACTATCACAGTTTAGTCAAAGGTGTTATTTCCAACACTGAGGTGTTCGTAATCGATCCAACACAGAACGGTGTTGAGCAAATTACGGAGGTTTTGGCGACTCGTGCTAACCAGAATCTTAGCAGCATTCATATTGTTTGCCACGGTCTTCCTGGTAGCTTGCAACTGGGTAACACCCGGTTGGGACTTGATACCCTTGATGAATATACTCAGCAACTACAACAGTGGCAGAAAATATTTACCGCCTCATCAAAAACCGTTGGGTTATCGGTTGAATCTGCTACAGAATCTCCAGCTAAATTACTCATCTATGGTTGTAACGTAGCTGATGGTGATGCGGGGGCAGAATTTATTGCCAAACTGCACCAACTTACAGGAGCGAATATTGCCGCTTCCCGTCAGCTTACAGGCAATGCAGCACTGGGCGGCAATTGGGATTTGGAAGTCCGCACGGGTGATATGGAAGTAACTTTAGCGTTTACAGAAACGGCGCAGAAAGCTTACACAGGAGTCCTGGCAACCTTTACGGTAGATAGTACTGGGGATGCAGATGATGGGAATCCGAATAATCATGTCACTACCTTACGGGAGGCTATTAACTTAGCTAATGCTGCTGCTGGGGATGATACGATCGCCTTTGGGAAAATCTTTACTGATGCTACCCCAGATGTAATAACCCTCACCTCTGGAAAACTGACCATTACCGATGATATTACTATCCTGGGAACTGGCGCATCCAAACTTACTGTGAGTGGGAATAATGCCTCCAGAGTATTCGAGATATCGGGAACAGCGACAGGTGTTAATATTGATGGTTTGGCGATCGCTAGCGGCGGTATTCAAGTCAATTCAAATTCCATCCTCAGCCTGACAAGAAGCAGAGTTTCTGGCAATACACAGGAAAGCGGCATCTCTAATAACGGCATCCTCAGTCTGACGGGAAGCAGTGTTTCTGGTAATACCAAAGGCGGAATCTATAACGGTGGCATCCTCAGCCTTAGAGAAAGTCGTGTCTTTGGCAATACGGGTGACTTCGGCGGTGGCATCTATAATGACGGTTCCAACGCAAACATTGGTAATCTCAACCTCACAGCAAGTACAGTCTCTGGCAATACGGCAAACTATGGTGGCGGCATCTACAACAAAGGCGGTACTCTCAGCCTAACGACAAGTACTGTCTCTGGTAATAAGGCAAACTATAACGGCGGCGGTGTCGTTAACGCAGATGATGGTACTTATTTTGGTGGTTCAGCTACTCTAACTAACAGCACCATCTCAGGCAATACAGCCAATGACGAAGGCGGTGGTATATATAATGGCGGCAGCTACACAAATAACGACAATCTCACTCTGATCAATACCACAATTACTAACAACACAGCCGACTCAGATAGCAATGGTGTTGGTAATGGTGGGGGTGTTGCCAGCTATGGTAGCCCCATGAAAGTTAGTAACACCATCATTGCAGACAACTTTGACAAGTCCCTTGCCGATAATATACAACCTGACGTGTCCGGTAGCGTCACTGACTTTGGTAATAACTTGATTGGCGATGCCACTGGTAGTATTGGCTTTACCACCAGCACTCTCATTGGCACAACCGCCAACCCCATTGACCCAAAACTCAGTTCGCTGCAAAATAACGGTGGTGCAACCTTTACTCACGCCTTACTTGCAGATAGCCCCGCTCTTAATGCTGGCAATAATTCTCTAGTTCCTCCTGGTGTAACTACCGATCAAAGAAGCGCTGGATTCGACAGGATATCTGGTGTTGCAGTTGATATTGGTGCTTATGAAGTCCAGCCTAGTATAATTACGCCACCTGATAATCCCAATCCCCTCGTCCCCACCATCAGCATCATCGCCACTGATAACACTGCTGATGAAAACAGTGGGAATAGTGGTACTTATCGCGTTAGCCGCAGCAACAGCAATGGGGCATTAACAGTCAACTTCTCTGCCAATGGCAATGCGAGTATTGCAGACTACAACCTAAGCGTGGGTGGCAAACCTGTCATCGGCAACAGTATTGTGATTGCTAATGGGCAAAGCTATGTAGATATCACTTTGATACCTGTCAACGATATTCAGGCAGAAGCGGCGGAAAATCTGACTCTCAACTTGGCAGCAGATTCGGCTTACCAAATCGATAATGTGAATTATACCGCCACAGTAGCGATCGCAGCCAATGATTTAGTCGTCACTAATACCAACGATTCTGGAGATGGGTCGTTGCGGCAAGCTATCCTCAATGCTAATGCTACTGCTGGGGCAGATATTATTACCTTTGCAGGAGTTTTTGGTGATAAAACTCCAGATATTATCACCCTCACCACCGATAAACTCACAATCACCAATGATATTACCCTTTTGGGGACTGGGGCAGCAAACCTTACCGTGAGTGGAAATAATGCCTCTGGCGTGTTTGAAATATCAGGAACAGGGACAGATACCAACATTAATGGCTTGAAGATTGCTAATTCTAACGATGCGTTTGGCAGTATTTTGATTAATAACAATACTAGCCTTAACTTGACGGGAAGCATCGTCTCTGGCAACAAGGGAACAGTAGGCGGCATCTTTAACAAAGGTACTCTCAGCCTCACTAACAGCACTGTCTCTAATAACAGTGGGTCATCCTTCGGCGGAGGCATATTTAACAAAGGCAACCTCAGCATCACTAACAGCATTGTCTCTGATAATAGTGCATCTATCAGTTACTCCTCAGCCTTCGGTGGTGGCATATTCAACACAGGTACTCTCAGCATAACGGGAAGCACTATCTCTGGTAATGGGGCTTCCGCCAGTGGTTTGAATCGTTATGGGCCTGACCCTTACCCGTCCTACGGTGGCGGCATCTATAACTCTGGCAGTGTCAGCTTGAGTAATAGTACTATCTCTGGTAATTCAGCACTTTCTGGAGGTGGCATATCTAACTCAGGTATCTTGAACATCACCAGCAGTACTGTCTCTGGCAATAAGGCAAGTGGAGGGAACGGTGGGGGCATCTCTAGCTCAGGCATCCTCAATCTGAACAGCACCACGATTACTAATAACACCGCAGAAGACCTTTACAACTGGGGGGGCGGCACTGGTGGAGGTGTTTCTGGTGGCGGGACTATCAACGTTGGGAACACCATTATTGCAGGCAACTTCAACAACAGGAATCTTTATGGCGGTGATATCAACCCCGACGTTTCCGGCGACTTCATCGATGATGGTAATAACCTGATTGGGGATAACACTGGTAGCACTGGTTTTACTAGCAGTAGCAGTATCGTTGGCAACAGCACCAACCCAATCGATCCCAAATTTAGCCCATTGCAAAATAACGGTGGTACAACCCTTACCCATGCCTTATTTGAAGATAGTCCCGCCATTAACGCTGGTAACAATGCCCTGATTCCGGCAGGTATTATAACAGACCAGCGCGGCATGGGATTTGACAGAATATCTGAGGGTAAAGTTGATATTGGTGCATTAGAGTTCAACGGTTTGATCGGAACTAGTGGCGCTGATAATCTAGTGGGAAACAACTACGCTGAAATAATTTATGCTAAAGCTGGGAACGACATTATTGCAGGTAATCAAGGCAACGATATTTTAACTGGTGGCGGTGGCAAGGATAAATTTGTTTACAACTTAGGTGACGGTGTTGATACCATTACCGATTTTGGTGGATTAGGTAAAGGCTCAAATCCATCAGCAGCAATCATTGGCGAATTGGATACCCTGAAATTTCAAGGGGCTGGATTGACTGCCCGAAATTTACTACTTACCCAGAATGGTAATAATCTGGAAGTTACTTTTGAAGGGGTGGCTGATGACAAAATTATTCTGCAAAACTTTGCCTTAGAAAACCTAGACAACCTATTAACTCTGGGCAATATCCTGTTTGATGGGCAAACCAAAATTCGTGACAGCTTTGATGTCTTTAATGCCAACTCTACCCAAAGCACCATCTTCAACAAAAATACAGTCACCTTTTTTAATGACCTAAACAACAATGTCAATGGCTTTGACAACTCAGCTGATTTTATTAATGGTCAAGAGGGAAATGACCGCATTGATGGCAAGAGTGGCAACGACCTACTACGGGGTGGTGAAGGTAACGACACCCTGCTTGGCAGTCTAGGTAATGATAGCCTTCTCGGTGGTGCTGGAAATGATAGCCTTCTTGGTGGTGCTGGCAATGATATTCTTATTGGTGGTTCAGGTAGCGATAACTTGACTGGCGGGAGCGGTTATGACCAGTTCATCTATCAAACCTTGAGCGATT
This sequence comes from Nostoc sp. C110, assembly GCF_043099725.1. Taxonomy (GTDB): domain Bacteria; phylum Cyanobacteriota; class Cyanobacteriia; order Cyanobacteriales; family Nostocaceae; genus Nostoc; species Nostoc muscorum_A. The sequence goes on from NZ_CP171148.1 coordinate 751,486, forward strand.
CCGATGATACAATCACTGACTTTGATCCGAGCCAGGATAAGTTAGTCTTTACTGACCTGTTTAAGAGTCGGGGCTACAGTAGTAGCAACCCCATCTTAGATGGCAATCTACAATTTGTGCAATCGGGTACTTCTACACTAGTTCAAGTCCTTGGTTATTATTCTTTTTACACCTTCGCAACTTTAGATAATTTCACCGCGACAAATCTAGTAGTTGGTGGTAATGTTTTTGTCTAGCACTCAGATTTAGCATAGTATGGCGGGAATACACTTTTAGCGGACACCATAACTAGAGACTCCGGTAAAAACATATACCGTCGTAGTAGCGTGGCAAGACTAAAATAGTGCATTAGACGTAAGCTGTTAAGCATTTAATTTGCACATTGAGATCGCAGGGGGGCAGGGAGCAAGGGAGAGGGTTTGCAGGCGTGCTAGTAGGTTGGGTGGAGTGAAACGCAACCCAACATTACCACCTTATTTATGTTGGGTTATGCGATCACTGCACCCAACCTTGTATCTTAGAAATATTTGACCAGTCAGGCTTGAACATCAGTGAGAAAAATCTCTAGACTTACCCAAGACTTGCGATGCCTAGTTTGGGCTGCATCTACGCAAATTGGCTATCGCTCAGACTCTTGCACAAGTGTTAAAGTCCAAAGTTTTTTCACCACCGCCAAGGTTATATAAGCGTTACTCTAAGAAGAAGTCCGAATTGTGATAAATAAAAAGTATTTTTTAGGGATTTCTAGGAAACTAGTAAATAACTATATAATGAAAAACTTTCAGGAGGAGCGGTAGTGAGCCTACAAACTCTCGTTGACCAAGCCACCATCTCCCCAGATTCAGGGTCTGTAGCATCTAGTCCCTTTGATGCAGATAGCTTCAATGAAGCTGTCATGTCTACCTACGGTCGGTTTCCTTTAGCTCTGGAACGGGGTGCTGGATGCCGGGTTTGGGATACACAGGGGCGAGAATATCTGGACTTTGTAGCGGGAATTGCCACTTGCACTTTGGGACACGCCCACCCAGTTATGGTAGAAGCGGTAACACGCCAAATTCAGAAGCTGCACCATGTCTCTAATTTGTACTATATTCCTGAACAAGGTGAATTGGCAAAATGGCTTGTTGAACATTCTTGTGCCGATCGCGTATTTTTCTGCAACTCTGGAGCTGAAGCTAACGAAGCTGCAATTAAACTGGCGCGGAAATATGCCCACACAGTATTAGACATTGAAAAACCAATTATTTTAACCGCCAATGCCAGTTTCCACGGGCGGACTTTGGCCACCGTTACCGCTACAGGACAACCGAAATATCAAAAGTATTTTGATCCTTTGGTTCCTGGGTTCTACTACGTAAATTACAACGATATTAACGCTGTGGAAGTGGCGATTAGCGAGTTGGATGAAGGTGATTACCGGGTAGCGGCAATTCTGATTGAGCCATTGCAGGGAGAAGGCGGTGTGCGTCCGGGAGATGTTGCCTATTTCAAAAAGCTCCGGCAGATTTGCGATGAAACTGGCATTTTATTGATTTTTGACGAAGTGCAAGTTGGTATGGGGCGCAGTGGCAAATTATGGGCTTACGAACATCTTGGCGTTGAGCCGGATATCTTCACCAGTGCCAAAGGCTTAGGTGGCGGTATCCCTATCGGTGCAATGATGAGTAAGAAATTCTGCGATGTTTTTCAGCCAGGGGAACACGCCAGCACTTTTGGCGGCAATCCTTTTGTGTGTGGTGTAGCACTCAGTGTTTGCCAGACATTGGAACGGGAAAATATTTTGCAGAATGTGCAAGACAGGGGTGAACAGTTGCGATCTGGGTTGAGAGCGATCGCAGCGAAATATCCTCAGCAAATTGGCGAAGTTCGGGGTTGGGGTTTAATCAACGGTTTGGAGTTGCGAGCCGATATCCAATTAACCGCAGCAGATATTGTCAATGCTGCCATCAAAGAGGGTGTATTACTAGTACCAGCCGGGCCAAAAGTAGTCCGGTTTGTGCCACCGCTAATTGTCACAGAGGCGGAAGTAAACACTGCCTTAGAAGCTGTAGAAAAGGCGATCGCTACTCTCACAAAGTAGACAATCTGAAAAAAAATTATAGATAGTAGGGGCGCACAGCAGGCTGTAAGCCCCTTTTTCATTCTGGGGAAATTTCCCGATAAGCTTGCCGACACTGCTCATAATTGTCTGGCAAAATCTCGGCATCCCCAAAACATAATTGTTCGTGAGTGGTAATTAAAGTTTCGTAAGGCTGTATGGGAGTTACAGATGATCGCAGTAATTGCAGATATTCTCCATCTGTACGGCTGAGTTTGTGGGGTGCGATCGCTTTTTGATGCAACTGCTGCAACATTGCTAAATAGACACAACGGCAAGCCTCACGGTAGTTACCTTGACGATAAAATTCTTGCGATCGCTCCAACAAAAGTGCTATGGATGACTCATTAGAGCGAGTTTTTGCACGAAAATCAGTCAGATTTCCACTTCTATTCAGCCAAGAATATACATAAGGGCTGAATTCCCGCCATAATTGCCAACCTACCCAAACTATAAATAAGCCAATTACCAGCCAAAACAGAAATTTCAGCAACTCACCTAACCAAGGGCTAATCGACCATCCATTAGGCAATTCTGGTAGAGTTTTCTCAAAGCGGTAAAACTGGTATTCCCACCATTCTCCCGCTTGTTGTTGAAATTGGGAAAGCTGCCAACTCCAGCTAGTTTTTTCAAAAGTATCTGTAGGCATAGGGGGGGAGTGGGGAGCAGGGGAGGTGTGGGAGGTGTGGGAGGCAGGGGGAGAAGAACTATGATTATTAACCCATGCCCAATGCCCAATGACTAATGACTAATGACTCTTGACTAATGACTCCTTTTTTATCATTATCCAGCCGATAACAACAAGTAGCGCACCGAATGCCAGAAATCCTAGATCCCAAGCTAACTCATTTGGGCCTGATTTCACATGATGAACACCGAGAATTTGGTGGTCAATTAAACCTTCAACCAAGTCGAACAACCCACTACCAATCAGTATTGATCCAATAAAGGTCTGTGATGACCAAGGAACATCATCACGCCGTCCAGCACGCCATAGTAACACAAGTCCAGTCGCGGTGAATACCCAATCTAAGGTATGAAAGAACCCATCCCACACCATGTTCAAATCGATATTCGCTCTGTTTGTCAGAGGTCGAATGCTACTAAGCATGTGATGCCACTGGAGGATCTGATGCAGTAAAATTCCATCAATAAACCCCCCAAGACCCACACCAAGAAAAATCCCAGCAGTAATTAATGGTGCGCGTCGGTTGATGGTTCCACTTTTTGCCTCCATTGTCAACCTCATAGATAGGCTTTTTCACCAAAATACAACTCTTTTGGCAAAAATATCTTCTACCTTGAGGCAAGTAGGGTCATTGAAGGAGGTAGGAGGGCAATATTCTTCTCTTTTGAACTGGTTATATTGTTAAATTAATCTTCAACTTTTATTTGCATACCAGCTTTCACTGGGTCGAAATCTTGGGGAAAATGGGTGCTGCGATCGTAGTCTGCTTTTTCCAGCTTTGCTCCTTTGAGATCGGCTTGGCGGAGATTCGCTGACATCAACAATGCTCCCCTAAGATCGGCATCCCTCAGATTAGCTTGTTCGAGATCGGCGAAACTCAGGTCGGTTCCCCTGAGATTAGCGCCACTTAGGTTAGCTTCACTCAAGTCAGCATAACTCAGGTCACATCCTTTCAAGTTAATGCCTTGCAAATCGGCATCACCCAGTTCTGCTTTACTAAAGTCCCGTTTTCCTGCTGCATAACTCTCCACAAGAGTAGCGGCAGTATTTATGGGCTGTTGAGAATTAACTTCAGGCATATAACAGCCTCACATGTTGTCTGGTTATTAATATTAATAAGGATTACATCACAAAAAACGTCTAACTAGACAATTGAGATAGCAAATTTTTCAAAACTATCTTGCTTGAGGTGTAGTTGAACTGAACTAGTTACTCAAAATTTTCTTCTTTCGACTATATTTTTTGTAAAAAATATTTTATATTATGCCCGTCTGATTACTTACTAAACCCACGAAAGGCAACTTTGCCAAAGCTATACTTTGTCTGTATAGAAGTAGCAGATTAGAGGCTCTGACCTAGTGATACATTTAGCCAGAGCCTCAATGAATACATTCCCATACGGTGTATGGGAACGAGCAAAGCCTCATCAAGCTAGATTTTTATTACTTGTGTAGACACCGTAGGCTAAAAAAAGGCTAAATATGGTCAAAGCGGAAATAACTATGAATTCAAGACAAAGGATGAAAATTTTCCCACTTCACCCTTTCTAAATGTAATACATGAGTTCCTTCTGCTTTCTTAGCGATCTTCGTTCACAAAGGTCTTGGAGTGTATATTTTTCCAAAACGGAGTTAGCAGCTTGACGTGCTTCCTGCCAGACTTCCTGAATTAGCTCACCTTCTACCGTGTTGGGAGTCGGCTCAGAATCAGATACAACAATATCTGACCCTTCCATGCAGCTAAAAGCATCTAACACTGTAATCTTTCCAGGGTCTCGTGCCAAAACATAGCCACCTTTGGCTCCACGTATACTTTTAATTAAACCTCCACGTCTTAATGTTGCCAGAAGTTGTTCCAAATAGCGGTTTGGTATATCTTGTAAGACCGCTATTTCTCGAATTTGCAGCGCTTCACCCTTAGGGTAGCAGGTTGCTAACTCTAACAGGGCTAGAAGTGCGTATTCTGATTTGTTAGAGATTACCACAGGCGTAATATTTGAAACTCACACTTAAATATACAAAGTCCTTGAGTTTGTTTCCCTAAGCTATTGTTAAGAAAAACTTTACAATCAACTAATTGTTGACCGGCTAACTTTACTTTAAATACCTTTTAGTATAGAAGCAATTACTTTTTGTTTTGAATTCAATAAATAAAAGTGATTAATTATTGTACGGTCTTCCTCGGTTGAAAGTGGTTCAAAAGCTTCGTATATCTAGCTTGAAACCCAATGTTGTCAGAGTTTGTTAGCCTGAAATTGGGGGTCTATGCATCCATTGGAAGGCAAGAACATTCAATCGCCAACTAATAAGAAATAAAAAGAAGCATTAGTACAAGCGACTATACATACAAATTTCTCGAAAATGGCAGGATGACTGTAAAGGTAGTTCCTGCATCGATCGCACTTTCGACAATAATCTCGCCGCCATGTAAATCTACAGCCTGCTTGACGATGGACATCCCTAATCCCATTCCTGGGATATTACCTGTATTACTGGCGCGATGGAAGGGTTCAAATATGTGTTCAATGTCAGCAGGAGGAATGCCAATACCAGAGTCTTGAGTCTGGAATATAGCTCGCTCGTTGGCAGTGGTTACAGAAAACTTAACTGTGCTACCAATGGGAGAGTATTTTAGACAATTCGAGAATAAATTAGTCAATATTTGTCGCAGTAGTTTAGCGTCTAGGTTAGCTGAGGTACATTGGCACTCACTGCTAAAAACGATCGCATGTTGGGAGCGATCGCTCTGTTCTAATTCTTCTAATAGATCGCGGCAAAATTCGACCAAATTTAGGGGTGTTGGATTAAACTCTAACTTGCCTGTTTCATCCTGATTCAGCACCAGTACATCATCCAGCAACTGGGTTATATGCATAACAGATGTTTGAATGCGACGTAGGTGAATCTGTTGGCGCTCGTCGCTCCATAGATGGCGATAATGTTCTAGTAGTTCTGCTGAAGAGTGGATGGTAGCCAAAGGGTTGCGAAACTCATGAGAGGCGGTGGTGAGCAATCGGGATGTAAGTTCACTAAACTCTCTTTCTTTGGCAAGCGCTAGTCGCATCGCCTCTTCTGCCCATTGCAGCTTGGCTTGAATGCGCTTGCTTTCGCTAATATCGCGCAATAGCCAACGCAGACCAACTAAGTTACCTTGTTGATTACGGATAGCAGCCACCTTCATCGCAGCAACAATGGGTGTTTTGTTACGTGGCCGCATATTTGCTTCCCACTCTTGCATTTTCCAGTCTGGAGTTTCGGCGCGATCGCTCAGATGAGTCAGTTTCAAATGAAAAGCAATCAGTTCTTTCTCAAGCACAAAAATTCCTAAAGGTTTGCCCAACAGGAAATTCTTTGAGATGTTCAACATATTCTGGGCGGCAGAATTAGCTTCCTGAATTACTCCTCTTGGATCAGTTACCAAATAGGCATCTGGTACTTCCTCAAACAATTCTTGGTAGCGTTGACCTTGTGCTATCAAAGACTGTTGAGCGTTAAATAATTCTTCATTCTGTTGCTGTAAGTCTTCATTAGCTATTTGCATTTCTTCCAAAGCTAGGTAGAGTTCCTTGAATACATCTGTGATGAATTCAATATCTTCCTGTGCTTTTTGCTGTTCACTCTGGCGTTGCAAAAGGGCGACGCGCTTACGCATAAGCTCTATCTGTAAGGCTAAATCGTCCAAATTCACGCTCTTACTCCTAATTTGGATATCTAAAGTTGAGTTTTATTTTAGATTCCCTTCTTGGACGATCTTAGCTTTATATCTCCTGGTCTAAACGCAAGGGGTTTTACGCATACGCATCACACTTCATAAATTTTATTTGGAAGTCCCTGAATGTTTTTGTCTGGCAATGTCACTCAATTTGGCTCTTAAATCTGCCCATTTGATACCTTCTAGGCTGGGTAAGACAACATGAGCGGCTCCAACTCGTTCAACGGGGCCAAGTCCTACTGCCCACATTCCAGCAGCTAGAGCCGCTTCAATGCCTGCTGCGGCATCTTCTACAACTACAGATTGTGCTGGTTCAAGTCCTAGCTGTTTGGCTGAGTACAAAAATAGATCGGGTGCTGGTTTGGGTTGCTGTACACTATAACCGTCTGCGATCGCATCTACTTTATCAGCAATGCCCAATCGCTCGATTACTGTGCGGGCATTTTTGCTGGCTGAACCAATGCCGATTTTAATCCCAGCTTGGCGCAGTTCATCCAAAAACGCGATCGCACCTGGCAACAAATCCTTGGATGTCATATTTTGAATCAATTCCACATAGTAGCGATTCTTCCGCTCCATCATCTCTTGGATTTGTGCTTCCGAATATGGTCTATCCCCAAGAATCAGCATCAGAGAAGCACGACGAGACACACCCCGCAGCGCTTCGTTATCCTGCCGATTAAACGGTATACCCTCTTCATCTGCTAACTTCTTCCAACCTAGATAATGAAGTTCTGCTGTATCTGTCAGCACACCATCTAAATCGAAAATGAATCCTTGGATGTTGAGGGACTGGGAATTCGGGATTGGGGAAGATGAGACAGATAAAGAAGAATCACTCCTGCCCCCTGCCTCCTGCCCCCTGCCCCCTGCCCCCTGCCTCCTGCCTCCTTTCTCCTGCCCCCTGCCCCCTGCCTCATTTGTGGGATTTGGGGATAGGGAAAGTTGGAGATATTCTAGTTGACGAGTTATATCTTGGGGGATTTGTCCCTTGCGAAGATCGAAATCGTGCCATTTATTGCCCCAATGCAGTTTAAACTTTAGGCGCGTCCAGCCATCAGGCAGATGGGGGTTAGCTACTGGGCCATTTTCGGTGATTTGGATGCCACCGAATCCAAAAATTACAGCTTGCCAAATGCCACCAGCACTAGCACCATGAATTCCATCGCTGGTGTTACCTCGGTTATCTTCAAGATCCACCATTAATGCGTGCAGAAAAACTTCGTAAGCTTCGGTTGATTTGCCCAAATCGGAAGCTAAGATGGCGTGAACTGCTGGGCCAAGGGAGGAACCATAAGTAATATCGGTACGGGGTGCGTAGTAATCCCAGTTTGCCTGCAATGCTTTTTCGCTGTAGGGAAAATCTGCTGATTCTCGCATTAAATAAAGAAGCATCAATATATCTGGTTGTTTGATTACTTGATATTTGTTGATTTTCTCAACACCCAAGATCGGTTGCATAGAGCGATCGCGTGGTTCGTAGTCTGCTAAATTTATATCTTCTAATTGGAAAAACCCTTCGCACTGCTCAATGAGTTCTGTTAATGGGTCATAGAGAAACAATATTTTGTTGATAATATCTTGCCAGTGCGATCGCTCTTGGACGGTGAGTTGTAGTTTTTCTTCTAATTCTCTGGCTCGTTCGGGGAATTTTTGAACCAACCAATCATAGACTGCGATCGCTTTCTCTAAATGCCATTGCGTCATCCGGTTTGTAAAGGCGTTGTTGTGAACGAGTTCATGGTATTCATCCACTCCGATCACGCCGCGAATTTCATACTGTTGACGCTCAGGATTGAATTCTACCCGACTGGCCCAGAAGATAGCGGTATCTAAGATGATCTCTGCGCCGCACTTTTGCATCCACTCATCATCACCAGTGGTTTGCCAATAATTCCAAGCGGCGTAGGGGATATCTGCATTGATATGAATTTCGCGATCGCGACACCAAATCCGCACGTCTTCACCATAAAAATCATTTCCGAGTGCCCAACGTGGTGTTACTTCATCTCCAGTATCAGCACTTTCCCAGGCAAACATTGCCCCTTTATAGCCGTAATGGGCCGCTTTGCGTCTAGCTCCTGGTAAGGTGTGCCAACGGTAAGTAAGTAAGTTTCGAGCGATCGTTGGCTGGGTAAATATAAATAGGGGCAGCATAAAAATTTCTGTATCCCAAAATATATGACCGCGATAGCCAAACCCCGAAAGGGTTTTAGCAGGAATGCTCACCCGATCATCATTGCGTGCGCCAGCAATCAGCAGCTGAAACAGATTGTAGCGAACAGCAAAAGTTGCTGTGCTATCCCCCTCAATCAGGATGTCACTTTGCTGCCAAACCTCATCCCATGCCTGCTGATTGGCTTTTTGTAGTGTTGCGTAGTCTGGGAGGTGTGCGAGTTTTTCTTGAGCGGCTGAGACTGGGGTATCAATCTCACGTGAGGTAAAAACTGTCACTAATTTTTCTACTGTTACGGTCTGTTGCGTCTTAGCTAAGAAAGTAGTGCTTAAGGTTGGATAACCAGGTGCAGTATTGACTTGCAAAGATGCTTCAGCACCTAATATTGTCACCTTAGCTCCCATACCAAGTTCAATTCGGGAGTGGCGGGTGCGGCGTTGCAACCAGATTCCCTGGTCAGTTTTGCCCTGATCTAGTCCTTCCCAGTGATTGAAACCCTGATTTTCAGGATAGCCGTTGATACTTGCTTGAATTTCGATTAACCCATCAAAATCTATTGGCGTTAAATGGCAGCGTAGCGCCAACACGTGTGGATCTGCGAGACTGGCAAAGCGTTCAAAGCTGATGTCTATGGTGTTTCCACTAGGAGAACGCCAACGCAAAGCCCGGATGACTAATCCCTGACGGAGATCGAGTTGGCGATCGTAGCTCAATACCTCACCTTGATCGAGACGGAAGCGATCGCCATTCACAATTACTATCAAGGGTAGCCAGTCAGGGCAATTTACCAGTTCCGTGTAAACTACCGGCACATCGTCGTAGACACCGTTGATAAAAGTAGCTGGTAATGAATGAGGATACCCTTCCTCAAAACTACCTCTTGTTCCCAAGTAGCCATTACCGATTGTAAAGACGGTTTCTTTAGATTGCAATTGGTCAGGATCAAACTGGGTTTCGATTAATATCCAGTCTGTGTAAATAAAATGGCGAGAACGGTCTTTTGTTTGCATAAAGTGGGGAGTAGGGAATTGGGAATTGGGAATTGGGAACTTGTACTGAGCGTAAAGCCTACGGCATAGCTTCGCTTAACGCGTAGCGTCTCGTAGAGAAGCTGAAGTATTGGAAATTGGGAAATTTGATTTAGAGGTGGATTAACGGAGTTTAGAAGTGGATTAATTACTTATTTGAGCCTAATGTTTCAATTTGTAAGAGGTTGTTTGAAAAGTGATGTGTTGTGATTAATCACATTTTTACCCCCCTTAATCCCCCCTTATAAAGGGGGGAAACCGGAAAATCCAGTTCCCTCCCCTTGGAAAGGGGAGGGTTAGGGTGGGGTAAAAATATTTGATACACTACTACAGACTTTTCAAACATCCTCTAACACCTCCTAATAGACTCAAAATCCCCATCCAGTCACAATTACGAATTAGCCCCCATGTGCTTTTCTAAAATCTTTTCGGCTCTAGGTTTATAAATGAGATGGAATAATGTTTCCATATAGCGATCTCTGGCTTCGTTATTTTCTGGTGCAACAAAGTTCCAAAAAGTAAACATTTTTGCCAGTAGTAGTAATTGATTACTATGTAAATGCCAATTGTATCGGTTATGAACTCGCTGACTCATCCACTCTGAAACTTCGTACCAATGTTCAGGATGAGTATTGCATTGGTCAATAAAATCTAAAATTTTCTTTGCTGTTTCTAACAAATCTGTAGGATTAACATTAAATTCTTCCTCTTGGTTTTCGATAATTTCTAAAGAACCGCCAAATTGAGTAGCAAAAGTTGGCAAGCCAGAAATCATTGCTTCCAAAATGCTCCGTCCAAAGGATTCAAAGCGGGCAAAGTGGACAGAAATTCCCTGACAATCTGCAATTACTCGGTAGGCTTCGCCAAGGCTGCTGCTAGAAATACGCATCCCCAGCCAGCGAATCTTACTATGGAGATGATATTCATCAATAATATTGTGGAGTTTTTGGATTTCTTCTGCTTCTTCTGGGTTTGTAGCTTCATCAGGATGCAGTTTACTACTCAAGAGGATCAAGTTACAATGCTCTTGCAACCTCTGACTTTGACCAAAGCACTCAGCTAATCCCGCAAGATTTTTGATTGAACTGATGGAACTAACGGAAAAGATTGGTCGCTTATTAGGGCTATCTAAATGACCCAATATTTGGGTATCTTCGCGGTTAAAGAGTAAGTCGTGAATTTCTGTACAAAGGTTAGAATCTCGGTTTTCTTTCTGGCTATAGGGAAAGAAAATACTTTCATTTACTCCCGGTGGTACTAAGTTGAATTTGGGACTAAACAAATCAATCCCATCAACTACGTGATACAACTGCGGCATAGTAAAGCATTTATACGATTCGTATTGACCTATAGTGTCTGGTGTGCCGACAATTTCTTGATAGGAGGATGTGATGATAAAGTCGGCTGCATTCATGCTAATTAAATCAGCAGTGAATTGTGCAGAGAAGTGGTATTGATTTTCTAAATCTTGCCAATATAAATTACTAAATAGATATTTAGGCTTTTCTAAAGAATGGGCAATATTGCACTGGGTAACTTTCATCCGGCGAGATAAAAGAGAAGCTACTAAGTTACCGTCGCTGTAATTGCCAACAAGAAGATTAGGTTTACCTTTGAATTGAGTTAGTAATTCTTTTTCTGCATCTAAAGCAAATTGTTCTAAATAAGGCCAAATCTCAAATTTAGAAATCCAATTGTTAGTAATTTCTGGATTGAATTCACCAAAAGGAACGCGCAATATCCAAGCATTTTCAGTATCTTCGACTTTTTCTAGGGGCAGGTAGCAAAATGTCCCTTCACAGTTAGGAATTAGTCGGGTGAGAATAATTACATGGGGTTTGATACCTAGCTGGTCTAGTCCGGCGAGTTTGATTTGTTCGCGCAGTTCGTTTTCTAAGCTGCGAGCTTGTTCGAGGACGTAGATAACTTGACTAAGTGTTTCATCTCTTCCGACAACATCTTCCTGTCCAACCCAGCCGTGGATGGAAATGAGGACGACACGAAAAACGGCGGGGACGCGGGCCACAAATGCTTCTAATATGCCCGGTTCTGGAGAGTAAATCAGTCGGTCGAGGAGTTCTAGGGTTTCGGAGACTCGCGCCGCAGTGTTACCCCAACCTGGCTCAAAGCCGAGTTCTTGGAGGTCTAAGCGGAATTTTTCATAAGGTTCATCAGGCGATCGCTCATTCAGTAATTTGAGCGCTAGCTTAATTTGTTTGGCTAAATGAATACCGGAGGGAATGCGATCGCTCAACAGCAGCCGAATCCCATCATGTTGTAGCCCCTGTAATGCTTTAAACAACATTTCTACCCAATATTCGGGGTCAGCCAACAATTGATTGCACAGGTAACGGTTAAGGTAGGCTAAACCTTGACCAATATTTCTGGGGTCGTCAATTCTTGGAGAATCCTCGTAAAAGGGGTGGAGGTCAATTTCGAGGATACCGGGTTGGTAGCGGTTGACTAGGCGATCTCTTACATCTAACAGCGCTTGTTGCGTCATCTGCTCGAAGCTATCCAAATTGGCTGTCAATCGCCAAACTTCCTGGTTAGCAATCGTGGGTCGAATCACGAACCAAGTACTTTCTTGTTCAATAATTATTTCGTGAGTGTACTGTATCAGTTTGCCAATAGAAGAAGAGTGGTAAAAATAGGCTGGCTTTTGGGATTCATGACAGTAATCGGCAAAAGCTTGCAAAATCTCATTTCTTAGTAAGTAACGCTTACCTGAAGCACTCAACGTATAAATCAACTGATGTAGAGCAGTTTTTTCATCACCGTTGAAGACAGCTTGAACTAGTTCATACATGATGACGAATTCCAAAACTTTAGCTAGTCCACGACCTCATTCTTTTCTCCAGTCTCCGGTTCCGTGAGGTACATTTCCCACCTAATAGTAGGTAACTATAAAGACCACGCGCGTCTAGCTATGGGATGAAACCTTGCGAGGACTTCAAATCTATGGGATGAGGGAGTTAGTCATTTGTCATTTGTGAGCAGAGAAGAACTTTTTGTTTGATTCCATACCTAATCCCCAATTAAAAAAACTGTCAATTTGGCTGGAGTAACAGCAAAGACAGATTATTCTATGTATAGTAGTTAGTTCTTAATCAGGCATAAAACACTATTCTCGGTCAAGCAATACAGCCAAATTTGAGCGATCGCTAGTAGAAAATTACTCCATAAATAAGTTAAATCCAGCAAGTTTTAGCATAATCAAACCAAATGTAAGCAGATTAAAGGCTGGTAAAACAGTCACTGCTAAAATTATCATCCGTCGTCGTTGTATTGCAGACATACTACTCAGCCCAATTCAAGCAACAGCTTATGGTGGCATAAACTGATACACCTCGATTTAGATAACTTACATCAGGTTAGCTATGAACTACCACATTTCTTCTTCTGGGAAAAATTTTCACAAAGCCATTAGTCCAGAACAATTAGAGCAAGTTATGGAAGCCATTAGTGATGGTCGATATTCCTGGGCTTGTGTACTAATTTTGCGTTTCGTTGGTTACAATCCACTCCACTTTATTCCCCAACGAACTTACAGCCGTTTAATTAAAGACAATAGCCAGGTTTCAAATTCGTCTACATCTACAAAAAATCAGAGCCAAGCAAATATCAAATCTTCTGTGACTAGCTCTAGTGGTCAAGCTTCTTCTCAGGTTTTAAATATGCTGAAAAATTTAAATTATTGAAGAAGAATTCCGAATTCAGGAATTATAGCGGTTATCAGTTGAGTGCAATACAGACCTAACCCCCAGCCCCTTCTCTATAAGGGAAGGGGAGTAAAATTCAAAGCCTCTCTCCTTTTAGGAGAGAGGTCAAACTGTATTGCTTCCATTCGAGAACCGCTATAGGAATCAAGAGAATAGAGAATTCCGATCCATAACTGATAGTGTAGCGCTAGCGATGTGGGGGTTTTTGCACCGAATTAATTATTAATTCTTAATCCTGAATTCTTTATATTAAAAATAAATTTAATTTATAATTATATCAAGCCTAAAGTAATAACTTTTTGCAGGGCTTTTTCAAAAGTTATGCCCTGTTTGATAGCGATATACAACAATACTATTGCGGCGGAACGAATTGAATTATCACAATGTATCAGAGTCGGTTTGGGTAATTCCGCGATCGTTTGATATATCTGGAGCATACTTTGATGATTAATGTCTTCAGTTTTGGTTGGGAAGTTAACGTAGTATAATCCCAAAAACTCAGTCTTCTCCTGTTCGTCAGCTAACAAGCCTGTTTCATCGGGTAAACGTAAGTTTAGTACAGACTTATAACCCTCATCAGCTATTTGTTTGAGCTGGTCTAGTGTAATTTGTCCAGCGATCGCTAATTGATCGTTAATCTTCCTAACAATATTCATTAGCTACATTTATCCCATTTTATCAATGTTGGCCACCCTCTAAATTTAAGAAAACAATTTGAGGAACTTGTGAGGGATAGGGCATTGAGAATTAATTCTTACCAATACACAATACCTACTCCTAGCTCATAACTCAGCACTGCCTCTAAATAAGTTGTGTAAACTTTTCAATAATTCTCTGGCCGTATAGGGTTTTGATAAAACTGCTTTCACATTAGCATCAGAAGCTTGAGCAAATATTTCCATCGAGTTCAGTCCGCTACAGGCAATAATTTTAACCTGGTTGTTCATTTTTTGCAGGGTGCGAATAGCGGTGATTCCGTCCATCTCCGGCATCATTATATCCATCAACACGGCATTAATTTGATGCTTGTATTGGGCATAGAGTGCGATCGCTTCTATGCCATTGCTGGCAGCTAGTATCCTATAGTTATAGTTTTCTAAAATGATTGCAGTAATTTCTCTAATTTGTGCTTCATCATCTACAACTAAAATCAATTCTCCCTCTCCTGGAAGGACATCTAGGTCTTCTATCTTGAACGCTTCAGTTGCTTCCACTGCTGGTAAAAACAGGTCAAATTTGCTGCCTTTACCAACATTGGTAGACACTTTGATAAAACCGGCATGGCTTTTAATGATGCCTAACACTGTTGAAAGTCCGAGTCCTGTACCTGTGTTGACTTCTTTTGTAGTGAAAAATGGCTCAAAAATTCTATCTAATATTTCTGGCGGTATCCCAACTCCGTTATCGGCAACGGTAATCATAATGTAATGCCCAACTTGGGCATCGAGATTCATTCTGGTGTAAGCTTCATCAATAAACTTATTTTCTACAGAAATTGTGATCTTGCCACCATCTGGTAAAGCATCGCGGGCATTTACTACCAGATTCATCAACACTTGATGCAGCTGTGTGATGTCCCCAGTGATAGCCCAAGTGTCTTCTGGGATAATCGTGGACAATTCAATAGATTTGGGAAATGTTTCTTTAACGATTTGGGTAATTTCTGAAATCAGATACTTAACTTGGATAATTATCCGCTCTCCTTTAAATCCTCGCGCAAATGACAAGACTTGCTTCACTAAAGCTGCTCCACGTTGGGCGTTGCTTTCTACAAGTGCTAGCAGTTGTCCAGACCGCTCTTCATCTTGGAAAAATTTTCCTTGGATCAATTGGGCTGCTGCCAAAATTGGTGTCAATATATTGTTTAAATCGTGGGCAATACCACCTGCAAGGATACCAATACTCTCCAATCGTTGAGCGCGAAAGAACTGTTCTTCAAGTTGTTTCTTTTCGGTGATGTCAGTGTCAACACTCAGGATAGATTTAGGTTTTCCTTCAGGATCGCGCATCAATGTCCATCGGCTTTGCACAACAATTTCTTTACCGGATTTTGTCACTTTAGATAACTCACCTTGCCACGAGCCACTCTCAATTACACTTTTTAGCGGTACTTCCAGTTGATGCTGGGTTCCTGCTGGGTACAAAATTTTCCGGAGGTCTTTTCCTATAACCTCTGTAGAGAGCCAACCATACATCCGCTCTGCACCTTTATTCCAAACTAATATTTGAGATTGGAAATCTCTAACTAATATGGCATCGGTGGCGATATCAAGTAGAGCGGCTTGTTCGGAAATTTTTTGTTCCGCCAGCTTGCGCTCAGTGACATCCCTATTTGTGCCGATCATCCGAATCGGTTGACCAATTTCGTTATAGTAAGTCTGACCTTTGCAGTTTAACCAGTGTAGGCTGCCGTCGGGCCAGATAATCCGATACTCTATAGATCCCTGTCCTTCCGCAATCATCCGAGCTATATTCACAGCCACAGATTCCCGGTCTTCTGGATGGATTAAATTGAAATAATCTTCAAGGCTTGGACAGAAGGTGTTGCTCGGTAGACCATAAAGTGGCCCCATATTGGCAGACCAAATACCAGTATTGGTGATCAGGTTCCGATCCCAGATGCCCATTTGGGCTGCTTCGGTAGCTAAACTCAATCGCGCTTCACTTTCTCGCAATGACTCTTCTGCCAATTTACGCTCGGTGATATCTTCGGCGATACCACCATAGTACTGAACTTTTCCTTGGTCATCATAGATAGCAAAGCCCCGATCCCAGATCCAGCGCATCGATCCATCAGGTCGCAAAATTCGATATTCTATTGAAACCAACTCACTAATAAGCTGTTGCTTTGCTGCAATAGTTAAGCAATCGCGATCGTCTGGATAAACGTTGTCTATCCAGGACTCAGGTTGCTCCAATAGACTTTGGCAAGAGCGACCCCAAATTTTTTCATAGGCAGGACTAACGTACAAAGTTCGGAATGAATCTGGGCTGGCAATCCAGATGACTGCATGGGTATTTTCGGCAAAAGTGCGAAATTTTTCCTCGCTTTGGTGTAGTGCAGCTTCGGCAAGTTGGCGTTGCTGTAACGCGGCTTGCTGTTCGGTAATATCTCTGCCTACCCCTTGAATTTCAACAACTTCCCCTTTGTCATTATGAATTGCGATCGCATTCCATTGAAACCAACGAATACCTTTAACTGTAAATATCAGTCGCTCAGAATTAGTCAAGGGTTGGGATGAAGATCCTAAAGCTGTGATATTCTCCATCACTTGAGGCAAGTCATCTGGGTGAAAAAATTGCCAAAATGACTGACCATGATACTCATCTTGTTTCCAGCCGAAGGTTTGACAGGCAGCCATGTTAGCAAAGGTAATCTGTCCCTGCAAATCAATGCGGATAATTACGTCAAGTTGACTTTCCACTAGTTGGCGATAAAGGTTTTCGCTTTGCCGTAATGCAAGTTCTGCGCGTTGGCGATCGCTAATTTCTTGTTGCAACAAAACGTTGGACATGGCAAGTTCTGCTGTCCGTTCCGCTACTCGTTGTTCTAATTCATCGTAAGCTTGGCGCAGTGCTTCCTTTGTCTGTTGACGTTCGCTAATATCGCAAAGTAACCAGCGCCAGCCAACAAGATGCCCTTGTGAATCGTACATGGCAGCAACTCTAATGCTAGCCGGAAAAGCTTTGCCTCCGCGCGGTTTTAGGGAAATTTCCCACTCCTGTAACTGCTGCGAATTATTTAGTCGGGCGTTAAAAGCCTGACGGTCTTGATGAGCAATAAATAAAATTAATGGTTTGTTTCGCAAATATTTTTGCCGGACAGCCAGCATGGTTGCTGCCGCTCGATTAGCCTCTTGGATAATCCCTGCGACATCAGTTACCAAATAACCATCTGGAGCAAATTCAAACAAATCCTGGTAACGTTGGCGCTCCAATTCTACTAGCTCACGGGCAAGAGACAACTCTTCGTTTTGTTCGCGTAGTTCTTCTTCCACTACTTGGAGTTCTTCGAGAGCTAGCTGAAGTTCCTGATTCACTTGCATGATTTCAGCCGATTGGGACTCAACCCATGCTTTTAAGTGATTTTGAGTTTGGCTGCGGACTTGCTCTATCTCAATTGGCTGATTAACCCGCCTGAATTCATCTGTGGGTTTTTGTAAATATTGCTGTAAGCCTTCAACGACCCCAACCATTTTTACCAAGTCAAATGCTTGTAGTAAGCTAGTCTGGGTAATGATTCCTAGTAATTGCCCGCGATCGTCCAAAACGGGCAAATAGTCAGTCTGATGCTGACGCAATAATGACAAGGCAATGAAAATATCATTAGAATCTGATTGTCTAAGGGTAACTACTGGCTGCGTCATCACTTCAGCCATTGTTAGCGTGGATAAGTCTACTCCAGAAGCTATAAGTTTGATTACATCCTTTTCTGTAAAAATACCTAATAATCTTCCTGCCTCCAAAACGAAGATGCAACTAGTTAGTGGTTGAGTTCTAAAGCCTAAATCTAATGAATTTAAACTAATAGGTGCATAATTGCTAGCTATTTCTTGACTCATTAAGGCAATAGCTTCGACTACAAAACTATCAATGCTAATCGTTAAGGGAGAACGATTAATAACATTATTTAAGCTAGGTATGTTAATCAGAGGATCGTTGAATCGCATAGTTAATTCGTCAATTCTAATGATCTTTTTGATATCAGTACGAAATAATAAAAGCTAGAGTAAGTAAATTGTTGAAAATCAATAATTATTCTGCTGCAATTGCTAATAAATCAACTATTTGCGCTGTAAACCTTACAAGACCTAACACAGGCGATACGATACAAGTTAGTAACTAAACCAGGAAGTAGATAGAATTTTAGAATTGCTAAACTCATTCTATTGTCAAATTAGAGATAGCAGATCATCTATCTCAAGAGATTACCTTAATTGATGGTCTTGGTAGTCTTATGAGTATGAAATCTTTGAAATTAATTGAAGAGTGTAAAGATTAAAATCTTACTCCCGAACATTTCTACTTTTGGCTTTTATTGATAAGGCTCCAGCCACACTTTCAAGAGACAGAAGCCTTAAAGGAAAAGGGTTTGACATTTTTATCAGAAAAATGGGTTTAAAACCCCGTGTTTACTTCGGCTACGCTCAGTAACCATCCAGCACGGCTTTAAAGTAATGAGTAAGGAGTAATGAGTAATGAGTGGATAAAAAATGGGTATTTACTCATTACTTATTACTTATTACTCATTACTCCAGAATCACCGTGCGTACCCTTCTCCTGACGGAGACGCTGCGCGAACGGGGCGAACACGGAGGTGAGGATGTCAATCAATCATAGCGAGTTGCACGCCACCAGTAAGGCTGCTCTTAAGTCCCATATTTATAGATAATTAGAGAATTTCTCAATAGCCTAAAGTTATTACTTAAAAAGTATGTATAAATATTGCAAAAATATTAAGTATCTTAAATTTCCTCACAAGTTACTCATTTTTTTAAACTATAGTCAAAATATAAACAAGTTGTTTTAAATATCTACGTGCTTGTCAACTGACTACTCTGATTTGCAATAACACTTTTATTAACAGGTTTGAGAAAAATATGAATTACTGTCCTTGCTGTTCAAGCTTACTTTTAGAACATATACGCGGTGCAGATAGTTACTGGTTTTGTCGCCACTGCTGGCAAGAAATGCCAGTTTATAACCTGAACGAATCCAGTTTATTCACCGAAGCTGTCATAGGGAAAATACCTAGGAAGCCTCAAAAAGAAAAATGTAGAAATAATACTGTTTACGCAAGCCAATGGCAACCTATCAAAGAATGGATAGGGCTACAAGATTTATCTGCCTAATCTCAACTTACTGTGATTGTTTTAGTATCATTTAGCTCTCAATAATTTGGCAAGTAATTGTCATAAAGTGTAAGGCTATAGTTCAACCATGAGGTATTAACTGACACAGCTAGAAATATCAAGTCTAAAAAAGCTTGATTTTCGATTGTTATCTCATTTATCGCCTCTACATAGGAATGGCTAATAGATGCCTTGCCTCTAGTCAGCCATTAACAATTCGTAATTCGTAATAACGCTAGCACTGGTTTTCTGCTATTCTCCAGCACCTAACCCATTCATTAAGATTTATTGTTGACTTCAATAATCTCTTCTAGGACTTACGCAAACAATAGTCAAAACCCTGATTCTCTGGTAGAGGCAATTCATGTAGACGCAAAGCGGCTTCCCGCAGGGTATTGTCCCTACAATATGTAGTTTTGTGTAAGTCCTATCTTGTTTAAAACCCCCGACTTAATTCGAGGGTTTTAAATGCATGAAATAATGAATTTTTAATTTTGATTTTATCGGGATACTGCGAATGGGGCACTGCTTCTAGATGCAGCCTGTATCATCTTCCCAAGATTCATGATTGAGTAGGTCGATAATTCTATCTCTGAGTAGAAATTCGTTTTTTTCTAACTCAAGTTCAAAATTAACCCAGTCACGATGAGGAATATATTTACACAGGGTATAAATCGGCTGCTGACGGTTAACAAGTCTCTTTCTAACAAGTTGAAGTGCTTCTTCCTTGATAACTTCGATGTCGTATTTAACCGTAGTGTTCATAGGTCGTTCCTTTATTTTCAATCAAGGAATTAAGAATCAAAACAATGGTTTCTTTGACTCTACCTTAAACTTATCAAATAAATTAGCGAGAATTGTGAAGAATCAAGACATTAACTCTTGCTGGAAGTTAGATATCTCAGTAAGATACTCTTTGAGTTTCCCAGTATACCCCCCCCAGAGAGATTTTTGCAGAGCAATAACGCTAATATAAGAAGCTGTAAATAGCAGATGTAGATACTCTTTGGGCGACTTACCAAAAGGTAGGTTAGGGTAAATAACATTCTCTACAAAACTTATACTATGCTTTTGAATCTTGATAAAGTTCGTCAATATTTTCCTGCACTAGCTAGTGAATGGACTTTTTTTGATAATGCTGGCGGTTCACAAACTCTAAAAAAAGTAGTAGATAGAATTAGCGAATTTCTCCTAAGTTCCGATGTCCAGTTGGGAGCTTCTTATGCGGTTTCTCAACTTGCGGGAGAAAGATTAGCTTTAGCAACTAGGGGAATGGCTACTTTGATTAATGCCAATTCTTCTAAAGAAGTAGTGATGGGCCCATCTACGACAATGATGTTGAAAGTTCTCTCAATTTGTCTAGGTCAAACCTTTACATCTGGTGATGAGATTATTGTTACTAATTGTGACCATGAAGCCAATATTGGTGCTTGGGTGGCTTTGGAAAAACAAGGAATTAAGGTTAAAGTATGGCAAATTCGCCCAGATACCTTAGAACTTCATTTAGCAGATTTAGAACAATTGATGAGTCAGCGCACCAAATTAGTAACTTTGACTCATGCTTCTAATGTTCTGGGAACTATTAACCCAATCAAAGAAATTGCTACATTTGTACACGATCGCAACGCGATGATTTGTGTAGATGGTGTAGCTTATGCACCCCATAGATTAGTTGATGTGCAAGATTTGGATGTTGATTTTTATGCTTTGAGTTGTTATAAAGTCTACGGGCCACATCATGCCTTACTTTATGGCAAAGAAGAACATTTATTAAGATTGCCCGGACTTAATCATTATTTTATTCAACAGACAGATATACCTTATAAATTTCAGTTAGGGAATGTCAATTTTGAATTAAGTTATGGAATGTTAGGCTTATGTGATTATTTAAGTGAATTAGCACAACTGCACTACGGCGATAAAACTGCACCTGATTTGAGAAGTCAGATGGTGCAAGCATTTGATTTAATTAGCATACATGAAGAAGAACTTAGCGATCGCCTCTTAAGCTACCTCAACAGCAAGCCTAATGTCCGAGTAATTGGCCAACCAAATGCTGACCGAGAATTCCGTGTACCGACTATATCTTTTGTAGTAGATGGAATGAATAGCTCAACCATTCCGCCAAAAATTGACCAACATCATATTGGGATTCGCTACGGAGACTTTTACGCTAAACGGCTTATTGAATACTTGGGGTTAGCCTCACAAGGTGGAATAGTCCGGGTGAGTATGGTACATTACAACACCCTTGAAGAAGTTAACAGCCTGATTGAGGCTTTTGAGCAATTATTTTAAAATTGGGGAATGGGGAAGAAGCAACGGAGCAGGGGAAGAAGAACTATTTATTGATTCTTGAGCCATTTCCAATTCCCAATTCCCAATTCCCAATTACCCATTACTAAGCTGCAAAACTTGCACCTCTTCTTGTGGAGAAATTAATGTTTTACCCACCGGGAGAACAGCTAAAGCATTAGTTTGAGCCAAATTAATTAAATTTCCAGAACTGTGACTACCACCAGCTTTGTGAAATTCATAAACACCATTAATTAAATGCAATTTACCCCAAAGGTAAGTTTCCCGCTTGCCATCCGATCGCAATTCATCGTGCGATCGCACTTTCAAAAACACTGGTTCGCAACCTTCAGTAATTCCCGAAAGTTTCTTGATTGCTGGTAGCACAAACCGCCAAAATGTCACCAACACAGCCGCAGGGTTTCCTGGTAAACCAAAGTATAGGGCTGAGTGAGTAGAGACGCGATTAATCGCGTCTCTACTGGGGAAAGTGGCGACAGTAAGGGGTTTCCCTGGTCTCATTTCCACAGATCGAATGTGGATTTCTGCTTTTAGAGACTCTATAATTTTGTCAACATAGTCATAATCTCCCACTGAGACACCACCAGAAGAGAGAACTATATCAGCGATCGCAATAGCATAGGCAATAACTTTCTCCAGAACAACTGGATCATCTTTCACAATCCCTAACAGTATTGGTTCTGCGCCACTCTCCTTTACCAAAGCTGCGATCGCATACTGATTAGAATCCACAATTTGCCCTGATTGCAACGGTTGTTCAACATTCACCAACTCATCACCAGTGGAAAAAATTGCCACACGTGGACGGCGGTAAACATTTAATTGCGGACATTGTGCTGCCGCCAATACAGCTATTTCTGAGGCATTTAACTTAATTCCGGCTGGTAACAGTTGTGTTCCAGCTTGGTAAAAAGATGCTTTGTGTCTGACAAATTCTTGCGGTTGTGGCGCAGCCAGGATAAATACGCGGTTTTCCTCACGGCGTGTCTTCTCTTGGATAACTATAGTATCTGCACCTGCTGGAATCACCGCACCTGTGAAAATCCGTGCGGCTTCTCCTGGTTGAATCCTAGACTTAGGCTGATACCCAGCCGGAATATCTTCAACAATTTCTAAAACGGCTGGTTGTTCCGCGCTAGAGTGTTGCACATCTTCGTACCGAACTGCGTAGCCATCCATTGCCGAATTATCCCAATGGGGAAAATCTAACGGACTGGTGACAGGCACTGCCAAAATCCGGCTATCGGCTGCCAATAAATCTACAACTTCTGTATCCCGTTGACAATCCAACGGTTGTACTAAATTTAAAATAATTGCTTGTGCATCGCTGACTGATACCATAGCGATCGCCTCCGACTTTTTACTTCATCTCTGTAAAGTAGCACTGCGTCTACTCTTGGTTAGCTTTGTAGAGATTTTTATGAGCAGTCAATCCCAAACTACACACTGCTAGTAAACCTATAATTATGCTTCCTTCGGGAACTTGGGATACCTGAACGGAATTGTTACTTAAATCTAATATTTGCTTTGTGCCTGCTGCATCTCTATTGTTAAAACCAAATTCTTTAGCTAGAACCTCATCGCCAAAACCTTCATCTATGAGTGCGAGATTATTATTAAGCCAGGTGTCGCCAGGAAGTTCATCATCCTTACCAACATCAAAGGGGCCAAAGATTTGCTGAGTAGTGTTATCAAAGTTAAATCTCAAAAAGCTGTAGTTAGATACGCCACTAAGCACGGGAGTGAAACTATTTATGAGAGTACTAAATGGATCAAAGAAGGAAATTGAGAGAGACTGCAAATTCTTCGTAGCTCCCAAACCTGCTTCAGAAATGACGCTTGGAGCAGTTGTTGTGTCGTAGTTAAATGAACCTTTAGCTGAATAACCGATGTCTCCCTTCCAGTTAAAGTTAAACTCAGCAGCATCAGCTAGATCGTGAGTGGTTATAGCGATCGCTAATGCTAAAGCAGTAGTCGTCACCATCCCAATAGCTGTTTTAGCAAACAGATTTGTCATAGATACAACTTCCAAATAGGTTTTACAACAAAACAATACAATATTTACCAAAAACAGACTCTTGTCGAATGGGTAACATGAATGCCCTAATTATGGAACTTTTGTCTGTATGTAAGGGTTTAAAGGCCAAACCCAAATCATCACCTTAATATAAAAAACAGCAGCAATCATTATTCTCCAACCCCTAAATAAAAATACTTAATGTATGACTATCGAACGACTTCCCCAAAAACACTATCCCAAGGCTGAGATTGGGCGGCGAGGTATGGCATTAGGGCTTGATTTCCTTGGTGTCTGGTTAGTCAGTTCTCTACTTGGAGGAGGCGATATTGGGATTCAATTTGTGCAAATCCTAGTTTTTGTCATATTCTGGCTGATTTTGCGGGTGTTGGTGGTATACAACAATCAAGGGCAAAGTTTAGGGCGTTGGGCGTTCGATTTAAAGGTGTTGGAAGTCGAAGATGGGGAAGTCGTGGGCAGAATTCCAGATTTGCTCTCACTGGTAAAGCGAGAATCGATCATCGGCTTGGGTGCGCTTTTGGTGTCAATTGCCCTGAGCAATATTAGAGCCAATCCCACTGCTATACTGCTAGTACTTCCCCTAGCAATTGATTGTGCGACTGCCTTATCTGATACCCAGATGCGGCAGGCTTTACACGATCGCTATTGTGGAACTTTCATTGTTTCGTCGCGTCGTGGCTACTCACTTGATATAAAAGTTAAAAGATTAGTTGAAAATATGCGGCGGAATGTGAGAAGATAGTCATTTGTGTTAATTCTCTTCAGGCTTCACTGTTTGTAAGATTATGGCTAAGAGTAAAGGTGCCCGCATTATTGTGACACTAGAGTGTACTGAGTGTCGGACAAATTCAGATAAGCGTTCTGCTGGTGTTTCACGTTATACCAGTACCAAGAATCGCCGCAACACCACTAACAGGCTAGAACTGAAAAAGTTCTGCACCCACTGCAACAAACATACCGTTCACAAGGAAATTAAGTAGAGATGAGTTATTTCCGTCGTCGTCTTTCTCCGATCAAGCCAGGAGAACCAATCGATTATAAAGATGTTGATTTATTGCGTAAATTTGTCACCGAGCGGGGTAAAATACTGCCACGGCGGATTACTGGGCTTACGTCTCAGCAACAGCGAGAGTTGACATTAGCAATTAAACGTTCGCGGATTGTGGCCTTGTTGCCATTTATCAATGCGGAAGGTTAGATCAATTTTGGATTTGGAATTTTAGATTTTGGATTATTAAAGGGAAGCTGTATTTAAATAAACATCTGGCTTTGTCTTTCTGAGTCCAAAATCTCAAATCTGAATCAGAGAGTGTAAAATGAATTGCTGCATGAAAAATTGTTGGATTTAGGATTTAATAAACACCAGTTATAAAATCCCTTCGGGTTCAGCAGTCGCTCATGGGGGAAACCCCCAAGACCGCGCTGCTTCACCAAAATCCAAGTTGCGCTGTAAGCGCACCAAAGGTGGAATCAAAATCTAAAATTATTAGAGCGCGAGAGTTGTGGAGAAGGGCACGCTAGTTGAATTTAGGGTTCAAGGCGATCGCCGTCTGGGGATCGTAGAACGTCCAGACGGTAAAACCCGCTGGTTTGTGGTAGACGAACGTGGTCAATCCCACAGCCTCGCGCCTAGACAAATAACTTATACAGTTACCGGACAAACTTACAAGCCCTCTGAGATTGCGAGCTTTTTAGAGCAAGTCAACCCTTATTTAGACCCATCTAGCTTAGAAGTAGCTTGGGAAATACTGGTTGAAGATGGGGAAACAATCACCCCAGAGCTGATGGCGAATCTGTTATTTTCCGAATCAGCCGCGCCTCATTGTTACGCCGCCTATTGCTTGTTATCAGACGACAAACTTTATTTCAAGCAAAAAGGAGACGCTTACGAGCCGCGAACTGCTGCTCAGGTGGCAGAACGTAAGCACCAAATGGAAGTAGAGGCATTAAAAGCTAAAGGACAGCAGGAATTTTTAACTCGTGTTGAGCAGGCGCTCAAAGGTGAAGCAGTAGAATGGCAGCGCCACGATCGCCAGCGTCTAGAAGGACTAGAAAAATACGCAGCGTTGCTTGCTGACACAGTGCGGACGGGAGTTAATTATGACTCATTAGCTCGCGCTTACCCGCCAAGCGCTCCAGTATTAGAAACTATGACTATGCTGGGACGGCCCACAACGCCCCAAGGGGCTTTTCAACTATTAGTAGATTTGGGTTGCTGGAGTCCTTATGAAAACTTGTTCCTGCGTCGTTCTTCAATTCCGATTCAATTTCCTAATAAGGTGTTAGAAGTGGCGCAACAGCGTTTGGATTTCCCGCCGATTGACTCAGATACAAACCGCCTTGATCTGACTCACCTGAAGGTTTACACCATTGATGATGAAACTACCACAGAGATCGACGATGGTCTAAGTTGGGAAATTCTGCCCGATGGACGGGAGCGCCTGTGGGTGCATATCGCCGATCCCACTAGATGGTTAGTGCCGGAAGATGAGTTAGATTTGGAAGCCAGAAAGCGCGGTAGCACAGTTTATTTACCTACGGGAATGATTCCTATGTTCCCAGAGGTATTGGCAACTGGTCCAATGAGTCTGATCCAGGGACGGGTTTGTTGCGCCCTCAGTTTCGGAATTATTTTAGGTACAACTGGGGGAGTAGAAGATTACAGCATTCATACCAGTTCCATTAAGCCGACTTATCGCCTTACCTACGAAGATGTAGATGAAATGCTGCAATTACGGGTACAGGCAGAACCAGAAATTGCTGCGATCGCAACTTGGGCACAGAAGCGCAAAACTTGGCGTTACGCTCAAGGGGCAATTAGCATCACAATGCCCGAAGCGATGATCAAAGTCAAAGGTGACGAGATCAATATTGATATTTTGGACGATTCCCCATCACGGCAAGTAGTCGCAGAAATGATGATTGTTGCCGGTGAAGTTGCGGCTCGTTATGGTAAAGCTCATAACATACCTTTACCCTTTCGCGGTCAGCCCCAACCGGAATTACCCCCAGAAGAAGAATTACTGCTACTTCCAGCCGGATTCGTTCGCGCTTGCGCCATGCGTCGTTGTATGCCCAAAAGTGAAATGAGCATTACGCCTCTGCGCCATGCTGGTTTAGGTTTGGATACCTACACTCAAGCAACCTCTCCCATCCGGCGTTACAGTGATTTGCTTACCCACTTTCAACTGAAAGCCCATTTGCGCGGTGAAGTTCTGCCATTTTCCGCAGATCAACTTAAAGAAGTGATGATGAATGTCACCAGCATCACCCAAGAGGTGACGATGGTAGAACGGCAAACGAATAGATATTATGCTCTAGAGTATTTACGCCGTCATCCAGAGGAAACTTGGGATGTAACTGTATTGATGTGGCTGCGAGAAGACAGCAACTTAGCCCTAATTTTGATCGAAGATTTAGGTTTGCAGTTACCAATGGTTTTCAAACGTTCTGTTAACTTGGGCGAACAGATAGTGGTGAAAGTTAGCCACGCCGATCCGCAAAAAGATATGATCCAATTTCAAGAAATAATTTATCAAGAAGCCCAAACAGCAGCGAATTAACTAATTCGTAATGATGCTCCTGCGTCGCTAA
Source organism: Nostoc sp. C110 (assembly GCF_043099725.1). Taxonomy (GTDB): domain Bacteria; phylum Cyanobacteriota; class Cyanobacteriia; order Cyanobacteriales; family Nostocaceae; genus Nostoc; species Nostoc muscorum_A. The sequence goes on from NZ_CP171148.1 coordinate 778,709, forward strand.
CTTAATTCGTAATTATGTAAAACACTCGCGCGTAATTGTCTTTGCTTGCTGATCTTGAATTTGTTGGGCATGACGTTTGCGATCGCTGCAAAAAGCTCCGAAAAAGCCAAGGCGTATGGAATTGTCGGTGGCACACTTCTTGAATGGGGCTAAACAGGCAAAGTCCGTTTCCGAGGACTAAGGGAAAATTCAAAGTTTTAAACCCGTCCTCGTGGGTTTTGATTGTGTTTGACGTGGTTTATAACGGACTATCTAACTTAATTTCCATTCCAGCAATTTTATTAGTATAATAATGGATCGTGTCGAATTAAAGCTATACCATGCCTAAACTCAAGACTCGTAAAGCCGCAGCCAAGCGATTCCGTGCCACCGGCACCGGTAAAATCGTCCGTCGGAAAGTTGGCAAAAGCCACCTTTTAGAACACAAATCTTCCGACAAAAAACGTAGCATGTCCAAGACCACACTTGTACATGAACGTGATGAACTCAACGTGCGCTTAATGCTCCCATATTTGTAAGTCCTTCAGGAAATAAGTTATGACACGGGTAAAACGCGGTAATGTAGCTCGAAAGCGCCGCAATAAAATTCTCAAACTAGCTAAAGGTTTTCGCGGTTCTCACTCAACTCTGTTTAGAACTGCCAACCAACAAGTAATGAAGGCACTACGTAGTGCCTACCGCGATCGCAAAAAGAAAAAGCGCGATTTTCGTCGCCTCTGGATCACCCGCATCAACGCTGCTTCAAGACAACACGGCTTGAGCTACAGCCAATTGATCGGTAACTTGAAAAAAGCTGATATCCAACTAAATCGCAAGATGTTGGCACAATTAGCAGTCCTCGATCCAGCTAGCTTCGGCAAAGTTGCAGAACTAGCAGTTCAAGCTAAAGGATAAAGGTGGCAAGGGATGTATAACAGATGTAACAGATGGCAAGTAATTACTCGGTTACATCTGGTATTATCCGCCACGATCTTTTGGATATCTTGCTTTTCCATAGTGGGGACAGGATTCACTGCATCTGCCGCCGAAATGCCAGAAATTCAGCAGCGCGGCTATCTAACTGTTGCTGTTAAAGACAACTTGCGTCCCTTGGGATTTAGAGATGCCAATGGTAATTTGCAAGGCTTAGAAATTGACTTGGCACAGCGATTAGCACTTGACTTAGTTGGGAAAGCAGATGCTGTCAAATTGCAACCTGTAGCGAATCGCGATCGCCTGTCTGTAGTCTTAGACAAGAAAGTTGATTTTGCGATCGCTAGGGTGACAGCAACCGAGTCACGCAGCCGGATAGTTAGTTTCAGTGTTCCCTACTATTTGGATGGCACTGTATTAGTTACAAAAGATACCTCTGTGAATAAGTTGAGTGATTTGGCAAAACAAAAAATTGCCGTACTTAACAACTCCAGCACTATTGCTAAAGTGCGGTTCTATCTGCCAAACGCCGAGTTGGTAGGAGTAAATTCATATCACGAAGCGCGAGAGAAAATAGAAAGTAATACCGCCGTAGCCTTTGCCGCCGATGCTAGCGTTCTGAGCGGTTGGGTGCAACAATATCCTCAATATCGGCTACTGCCAACTAAGTTATCAACTGAACCCTTGTCTGTAGTTATGCCCAAGGGATTGCAGTACGATGAATTAAGACGAAATGTGAATCAAGCGATCGCTCGTTACTTAGAACAAGGTTGGCTCCAGCAACGCTCTCAATATTGGGGTTTACCGTAAATTGGTCATTGGTCATTGGTCATTAGTCATTAGTCATTAGTCATTAGTGAATAACAAATGACAAAGGACAAATCACAAATAACAAACTTTATAATATTTGTATTTTCAGCAATGGATAACAGTCTAGCCGTTGTTTATCTCTCAATTTTGGTGTTTATACTCACAATTGCAGCCGTGAGTGTTTTTCGCCAGATTTTCAAAACTCGCAAGATTGAAGGCTCCTTTGCAAAATTGCGAAAGAAGTTAGAGAAAGAAAAGGGTACGACTCAAGAATATTATGAGTTAGCCAGTATCTATTCAGAAAAAAAATTATATTCCCAAGCGATCGCGCTGTTTCAAAAAGCTCTGAAAGCTGCTGAAGAAGAGGAAGAAGAAAATATTGCCCCTATTTACAACGGGCTGGGCTATATTTATTTTATCCAAGAGCAATATGACCTCGCAATTCGTCAGTATAAAGAAGCTCTGAAATCGAAACCAGACTACGTAACAGGGTTGAATAATATTGGACACGCTTATGAGAAGAAAAAATTAACTACTCAGGCGTTACAAAGCTACGAAGAAGCACTAAAGCTCGATCCAAATAACCCTATTGCTAAACGCCGTGCTGAATCTTTACGCCGTTTGGTTTCTGCGTAAATGAGAGAATGCAATACGGTTCGATTAAGGCAAGACGCGATAAATTGCCGTCAAGACAAAGGACTTATTATTGTAAAGACGGCGATTTATCGCGTCTTTGTGAGCTAGGGCGTGTCATCAAAAAACCTTATCCGAACTGTATTGTGAGAAAATGGGGTATGAGGCATGGAAAAACTTTATCGAACAGAATTCAGGAGTCAGGAGTCAGAATTCAGAATGAATTCTGTGCGAGTGGCGGATGAATAGCCGGGTTTAATACCCCCACTAAATCTACGATTTGGTGGTCTTTAATCAGTCACGGGTCTGAATCCCCGACTGATTTATTCTGACTCCTGAATTCTGACTTCTGAATTCTTCTTCAATAGTCCCCAATTACCCTAACCGCTAACAAATTAATTTGGCTTTAGCTTCTTAATTTATCGGGTTTCAAGCTTCGGCTTAGAAATAGATAACTATACGTCTTTTGTAAGAATGTGAAAGATGATTAAGCGGCTAAGGCATTTTTTGTGGCTAGCTATTGCCATAATTGTTTTTATTTCTCTCTCATTTGGATTAATGGGAATATTGACGGCTCAACAGCCTGCGATTTCCCATCCTCTCGCTTCGCTAACAGAGGCAGAAATTAATACAGCTGTTTCGGTCATTCAAAAAGAAAAAACTTTGAGCGAAATGGCAGCTTTTCCACTGATTGCTTTACAAGAACCAGATAAAGAAGAAGTTCTAAAATTTACACCAGGTAAAGCTTTCGCAAGAAAAGCTTTTTTAGTAATTTATGAGCGATCGCAAAACAAAACTTATGAGGGAATTGTTGATCTAAAAAACAAAACTTTAAATACCTGGAAAGAAATACCCTCTGTTCAGCCTGCGATCGTTGCTTCAGAATATGAACTGGCAACTCAAGCTTTTAAATCAGACCCCCGATGGCAAACAGCGATGCGAAAGCGGGGAATTACAGACTTCAACCAAGTCAAAATCAGTTGTTGGTCGCCAGGAATTCTGAGTAAACAGGAAGAAACAGCAGGAAACCGTCTTTGTCGGGGTTTATTCTACTACAAGGGCGAAAGCGAACGCTGGAATTATTACGGCAGTCCAATTGAAGGAATATTGGGAACCGTCAATTTGAACACAGGTAAAATTTCCAGTTTCGTGGATAGGGGGATAGTTCCTTTTTTTAAGGAAAACTGGAACTACGATGTCAAGTCCTTGGGTAAATTACTTTCACCACTTAAAGCATTAAAGATTCTGCAACCCAATGGTGCAAGTTTCCGGCTCAATGGCAATGAAATTAGCTGGCAAGGTTGGAAGTTCCGCTATGTAATGCATCCCCGTAGTGGATTGGTGCTGTACCAAGTGACATACAACGACGGCAAAAATATCCGACCAGTTTTATACCGCGCTAGTTTATCAGAAACGGTAGTGCCTTACGGCGATCCAAATCCCACTTGGTCATTCAGAAATGCCTTTGATGTTGGGGAATACAATTTTGGTTCCCTAGCAACCACGATGGAATTAGGTAAGGAAATTCCTGAAAACGGTCTTTTGGTCGATGCTGTGTTTGCTAATGGCGACGGAGAACCTTATGTCATGCCAGGAGTTATCGGCATATACGAGCGAAACAACGGTATGCTCTGGAAGCATTATGAATATGGCACTCAGCGTAATGATGTTCGTCGTAGTCGAGAATTAGTCATGACGATGACTGCGGCCATTGACAACTATGATTACAGCCTTAATTGGATTTTTCACCAAGATGGGACTTTGGAAGTCCAAAATGAATTAACAGGTATCGTGCTGGCGCAGGGAACGGCTGCTCAAAAGCAATCTGAGGATAATTCCTATGGTCGGCTAATTGCTAAGAATATCTTTGGAGTAAATCACCAACACTTTTTCAACTATCGCCTAGATTTCGATGTCGATGGTCAGGCTAATTCTGTGATGGAAATGAACGTGAAAGCTTTGCCGATGGATGAGAAAAATCCTTTAGGAAATGCGATCGCACTTTCAGAAACCCCACTCACAAAAGAAACGGCTGCTGTGCGCGATTTGGATATGAAAAGCAGTCGGGAATGGATGATTGTTAGTGCCGATAAGAAAAATCCACTAGGGGCTGCACCTGGATATATGCTGATGCCTGGTGGAAACTCCATATTTTTCCCAGTGGAAGGCTCGAAAATCCGTCAACGGGCAGAATTTGCGACTCATCACGTCTGGGTAACAAAATATAAACCTGCTGAACTCTATGCTGGCGGTGATTATCCCAACCAGACTCAACCAGGACAAGGTTTACCAAAATATATTGCAGACGATGAATCCTTGATGGGTGAAGATATCGTGCTGTGGTACACAATGGGCGTAACTCATATTCCGCGATCGGAAGATTGGCCTGTGATGCCTGTTCACCGAGTTGGCTTTAAGCTAGTCCCTAGAGGATTCTTTAGCCGTAATCCAGCGATAAATTTACCTGAGTAAAATATTTGTTGGCTTAAGTTTCCTTCCTTCAGGTTTTTTGTCATGTCTAAAGGCGGTAACTTGAATGCTGATAAACTTATATAGGTCAAATACTGGCACTTGTTAAATAGGATATCTAATGAACTTTCCAGAAATTAATATTCCCGGTAATGGCAAGCTGCACGCTCGTTTAATTACTTCCTTGGGTGAAATTGTAGTTCGTTTGGAAGAAGAGCGAACCCCCAACACCGTCAAAAATTTTGTTGGTCTAGCAACCGGAACAATCGACTGGAAAGACCCTAAAACTGGTGAATCTGGCAAAGGAACTCCAGCTTACGATGGGGTTCGCTTTCACCGGGTCATCCCTGATTTTATGATTCAGTGTGGCGATCCTCTGAGCCGTTATCTTGATACAGCCAGCCGATGGGGTACTGGTGGCCCAGGATATCAATTTGAGGATGAGTTTCATCCTGAATTGAGACACACTGGTGCAGGTATCCTGTCAATGGCTAATGCTGGACGCGGTACAAATGGTTCGCAATGGTTCATTACAGAAGCACCAACGCCTCACCTTGACAACAAACACAGCGTTTTTGGTGAAGTTGTCCAAGGTCTAGATGTAGTCAGTAAGATTGCTAATGTGCCCACGACTAGAGATCGTCCGAATCAAGAAGTGGTGTTACAAAAAGTAGAAATTTTTCGGCAGTAATTAACACCTCTCTAGTCAGAATTCAGGAGAAGGCAGTGCGGTCTAAACCTGGATTTCTCATAAGTGAGAAATGAGCGTGAGTGTGGGGAGTGTGGGGAGAAAGAGGAGGAATTGAATAACTGCACATCAATGAACGCTGCATTGCCTGAACGCTGCATTGCCTCCCACACCTCCCACACTCCCCACCCGAACCACACAATACGTGAGAAATTCAGGCTAAAGGGGTTTCCCCATGAGCAACTGCCGTTCAGAATTCAGAATAGTTGGAAAATCAATGGCTGTATACCTGCTTGATTCTGACTTCTGTATTCTGCATTCTTTTCCAGCACCCCACCCCAAATTGAAAACAAACTTACCGAAAAATTAAGATTTATTTAAATAAAACAACAGCCATGTTGTTAAAATCAGCAGCTACATCCCAATCAGTAAGCAGGTTTGAGGTATGCCTAAGCCTGTGAACTCCAGATAAACCCTTACAACTCTTCACTTCATTAGGGATACAAGTTTTGAGACAATCAGAAACGATTTAATAATAATCAAGCACTTATAGTCCATTCTTATCGGACTCCGTGTTATTTCTGTTGAAAAGGGAGAACACAAACATGAAATTGGCTTACTGGATGTATGCAGGCCCAGCCCACATCGGCACTCTGCGAATCGCTAGTTCTTTTAAAAATGTCCATGCGATCATGCACGCCCCCATTGGCGATGACTACTTTAACGTCATGCGCTCAATGCTATCGCGGGAGAGGGATTTCACTCCAGTGACAACCAGTGTTGTTGACCGCAACGTTTTGGCGCGTGGTTCCCAAGAGAAGGTGGTAGATAACATCGTCCGCAAAGATGCCGAGGAACACCCCGATCTGATTGTGTTAACTCCCACTTGCACCTCCAGCATTTTGCAAGAAGACCTGCACAACTTTGTCGAACGGGCGCAGTTGGAAGCCAAAGGAGACGTAATGCTGGCGGACGTGAACCACTACCGCTACAACGAACTGCAAGCGGCCGATCGCACTCTGGATCAAATCGTCCAATACTACATTGAAAAAGCGCGGAAGCGGGGCGAATTACCAGAGGGTAAAACTGCAAAGCCCTCGGTTAACATTATCGGTACTACCACCCTTGGTTTCCACAACAATCACGACTGCACCGAACTCAAACGGCTGATGGCTGACTTGGGAATTGAGGTAAATACCTTAATTCCCGAAGGTGCTTCGGTAAATGACTTGAAAAAGATGTCCCAAGCCTGGTTTAACCTGGTGCCTTACCGTGAACTCGGTTTGACCACAGCACGTTACCTGGAAGAACAATTTGGCACACCTTATATAGACATTACTCCAATGGGCGTAGTGGAAACTGCCCGTTGTATTCGCAAGATTCAGCAGGTAATTAACGCTCAAGGTGCAGAAGTTGACTATGAAAACTTCATCAATGAGCAAACTCTCCATGTTTCTCAAGCTGCTTGGTTCTCCCGTTCAATTGACTGTCAAAACTTGACTGGCAAAAAAGCTGTGGTTTTTGGTGACAATACCCACGCCGCCGCTATTACCAAGATTCTGGCGCGAGAAATGGGGATTCATGTTGTTTGGGCTGGAACCTACTGCAAATATGATGCGGATTGGTTCCGCGAACAGGTGAGCGAGTATTGCGATGAAGTGCTAATCTCCGAAGATCATGGTGAAATTGGGGATGCGATCGCTCGTGTCGAACCCTCTGCCATTTTCGGCACCCAAATGGAACGCCATGTTGGTAAGCGTTTGGATATCCCCTGCGGCGTAATTGCTGCACCAATCCACGTCCAAAATTTCCCCATTGGTTACAAACCATTTATGGGTTACGAAGGTACTAATCAGATTACAGATTTAATCTACAATTCCTTCACTTTGGGAATGGAAGATCACCTATTAGAAATCTTCGGTGGTCACGATACCAAAGAAGTAATTACTAGGGGAATTTCTGCTGATTCTGATTTGAATTGGACAAAAGATGGTCAAGCAGAATTGAATAAGATTCCTGGATTTGTTCGCGGTAAAGTGAAGCGAAATACTGAGAAATTTGCCCGCGATCGCGGTTTCAAAGAAATCAACGCTGAGGTGTTGTACGCCGCGAAGGAAGCTGTCGGGGCTTAATTTAGCAGGTTAGCTATTTTTAATTTTGAGATTAACTTTAATCGTTTCGCTGATGTTTCAGCGAAACGATTTTTGGCTCTTCAGTACTTAGTATGCTAAATTAATATGCTAAAAAGCTGAAACCATTGCTGCACAACAAAGGCAGGCATTGTTTTTAACACTTTAGGACATTCTTGGGACTGAAGCGTTCTAAACTTGCATTTTAAAGTCTATTTTTGATGTTTAATTAATAATTTGGCATAACAGGTACTGAAGAACCCGATTTTTTAGTAGTATTACTCAGGACAACTGTAGTCATATCAGTTCAATATAGTTTTTTGCCAGCTTTGAATTAGGTATGGCTTTACACATAATTTGAGCTACTTTTGTTATATTGTTAGCTATTTAATTTCTCTGTGTGCATTTTTGTTTATAGAATAGCTGCTTCCCCTAAAGCTCAATTTATAGGTTACTGGTGGTGTAATTATTCCAGCCGATTGGGTATTAGGATCAGCGCAAACAAAATAAGTACATCCCCGAAAAATCAATTTAGGGGTTACTAATGGTATCGTTTCTGCATTTGATTTGGCATCAAGGTCAGGACGATAGGAAGCCCCACGGTAGATTAAGTTATAATCTGGTTCAGACTTGGTAACTGGCTCTTGTGGATATTGAATTTCGCTGCTGACTACCTTGCTTGTATAGTATTCGGAGCTTCTACTGATAAGAATAAGAATTAATAGTATAAGTAAAATCTGCCAGGGAGCTAATATTAAACCCAAAATTAGGCTAATAGCTGCAAATACAGCTACTAAATGCGAGATTTCATTATTACTTTTTTTTAATAAAAAATAGCCAGTAATGAAACAAGCACACGGTAAAATTGAAAAACACAAAGCCATATTTCCTACATTCGTAACTAAAAGCAAAGGGTTTATAAAGTAGATTGAACTTTTCTTAAAACGTTGTTGTCTATTTTACCTCCAATCAGCTTTTTAAGTTACCGTACTACTTGAGTAAAAGTTAAAACTTTCGCAAAACTAAAAGCGGTAGGGGTAATTCATTAATTGCCCCTACCTAATTTGATTCATTGAAATATGCCACATACTAAACATGAGGCGCGATCGCAGGTGGATACTCAGTACAAAGTTTTTGCTGAAGTACATGAAGATGTTACCCTAAAGCGATCGCATTCCTTAGCGCAGAGATTTACTGATAAATAAAAATTAAAATAGAACAAATATCACAATACAAAATTATTACTTTGGGGATCTAATAGGCAGAATAACCTACTAGAGGCTTAACCGATGTGTCTCCCGTGACGAAGTAAAAAAAGCATCATAAAAGCCTAGCAATCTCGCTTATAGAAAAAAAACAGATGCGTGCTAATGTTTTAATCTCATCGTCTTCTCTCCGGGTCTTTCCCTATGCATCTGCACTATTTACACCCCCAACACCTTGAGGAATTAGTCAAGAGTAGTGGTATAGACTTACACTTAGTGCAACTCAATTTTAGGTCGCTCCAAGGCGTAACTGCTTATGAGTACCTGTTGATTTCTGAGCTACTCCCCCGCACCAATACCGGAATGGTGAAAGCTGGCTGGTTGCAGCGTTATGCTCATGTTACTGAAGGGGGTTGGTGGTGTTCGGGACTAGACCCTTTGAATAATTGGCAAATGATGGAATGGGGATGCTTTAAACCAAACCAACCCCGACAGAATCACAATGCTAAGTCCATCAAATACGAGCATCCCCCCAGCACCCCAACGCGGGTATTTTGTTTGCGGGTAACGCTGCAAGTGTGGCAGCAAGTCGCTGGACGTTACAATCTGGTCATGCCTGAAAATATCACCATTACTGCTGATGGTGAAGCTAGAGGCTTTTGGCAATGGGTGATGCAACATAACATTCCCCTGATTCTCTGCGAGGGTGTGAAAAAAGCAGCAACGCTGTTGACACAAGGATATGCAGCTATTGCTATTCCCGGAATTACCAGTGGTTATCGGGTTGTTAAAGATGAATTTGGCAAGGTTACCCGTCGTCAGCTAATTCCTGACTTAGCAGCGTTTGCAATTACAAAGCGTAGCTTTTATATTTGTTTTGATTTTGAAACTCAACCTAAAACAATTGCTGCTGTAAATAATGCTATTTCTCAACTTGGTTGTTTATTCCAGCAAGAAAATTGCCCTGTTAAAGTTATCGAACTTCCAGGAATAGAAAAAGGGGTTGATGAGTTTATTGTTGCGAAAGGTGCAACTAGTTTCGAGAAAATTTATCGGCAAAGTGTTGATTTAGAAATTTATCTTGCTCAAACAAAACCCCATACTGAGTTAACTATTCCTGCTGCTCTCACCTTGAATCGACCTTTTATAGGTGAAATCCCCTTTCCAACTTCTGGATTAGTAGGAGTCAAGTCTGCAAAAGGAACAGGTAAAACTACAGCACTGCAAGCCGTTGTTCAGCAAGCAAAAATTAGAAATCAACCCGTTTTATTAATTACTCACAGAATTTTACTAGGACGATTTTTGTGCGAAAAAATTGGTATTCAATGGGGAACGCATAAAGAAGATAGGGATAAAAGGATTAATAAAACACTTACCCCCGCTCCTCCCATCCTGCGTTCACTCTCTCCACAGCAATCCCTTGGACTGTGCGTTGATTCCATTTGGAAACTTAATCCTGAAAATTGGCACGGGGCAATAATAATTTTAGATGAAGTAGAGCAATCTTTGTGGCATCTACTAAACAGTAATACTTGTAAACATAAACGTGTAAAAATATTAAGATTATTCCAGCAACTAATTTCCACAGTTTTAACAACTGGGGGTTTAGTAATTGCCCAAGATGCTGATTTATCAGATGTATCAATTGAATATCTACAGGGATTAGCAGGAATTAAATTAACGCCTTGGGTAGTTCTCAACCAATGGAAGCCTCAACAAGGTTGGGATGTAACTTTTTACGATTCGCCGAACCCAACACCGCTAATTCACCAACTAGAATTAGATTTACTTGCTGGACGTAAATGTTATGTTACTACCGATAGTCGAGCTGGGCGTTACAGTTGTGAAACAATCGAACGTTATTTGAAAGAACGCTTACAAAAATTACGACGGCAATTTCCTAAAACTTTGGTAGTTAGTAGCCACACTACAAACACACCTGGACACGCAGCCGTTGATTTTATTGCAGCAATCAATCAAAAAATCTCTGAATATGATGGCGTTTTTGTTACGCCTAGCCTGGGTACAGGAATTAGTATTGATGTCCAACATTTCGACCGAGTTTATGGCATTTTTCAAGGGGTAATTCCTGACTCGGAAGCAAGACAAGCATTAGCGAGAGTGCGAGATGATGTGCCGCGTGTTGTCTGGTGTGCGAAACGAGGTATTGGCTTAATTGGTAGTGGTAGTACAAATTATCGCTTGCTATCTGATTGGTATCAAGAAAATCAAAAAGAAAACTTAGCGTTGCTTAGTCCACTACACAAAATAGATGTCGATTTACCTTTAGTTCATGACCCAATTCATTTGCGAACTTGGGCCAAGTTATCTGCACGGGTAAATGCTTCTATCCGCCTCTATCGTCAATCGATGCAAGATGGTTTGATTGCTGATGGGCATCAAATTCAGATGCGGAGTAATGCTGTTCATAATAATATTATTCGAGATTTACGGCTGGCATTTTTGGCAACTGATGCCGATGATTTAGCTACCCGCAGAAGATTAGTTTTAGAAATTGTCAAAGTTCAAAAAGATTGGGCGCAAAGCCGTCAAAAGGCTAAAGAAATTAAACGCAAAATTAAAGATATTAAGCAGCAAAATCAACTATCAGTAGCCACGGCTGTAGCTAATGCTAATGATATCGATTATGTAGAATATGAGCAACTATTAGTGAAGCATTCTCTAACTGATGGAGAACGCAACCAAATTAATAAATATGTTCTCAGACAAAGGTATGGTGTAGAAGTTACTCCTTGGCTGAAATTGCAAGATGAACAAGGATATTATCGTCAATTGTTAATTCATTATTATCTAACTCACGAAAGCGAGTATTTTCACATCAGAGATCAACAAGAATGGCATCAGCAATTGTCTTGGGGTGAAGGGAAAGTTTTTCTACCAGATTTAAAAACTTACACGCTCAAAGTTGAAGCAATGAGAGCGTTAGGAATGCTTCAATTTCTCGAACCAGAACGAGAGTTTACCGAGAGTAATCCAGATTTAATAATGCTTAAAAATATTGTTTTTCAGCATAGTAAGCATATTAAAAGGGCGCTTGGTATTAATTTAGTCGGAGAAAAAGAGCAGGTTTCGGCAATAAAAATACTCAGCCGACTCTTAAATTTGTTGGGCTTGAAACTAAAACGGGTAAATGAGGTTTATAAAATCGACCTAGAAACGCTTGATGATGGCAGGGAAAGCATATTTGCTGTTTGGCACCAACGCGATGAGTTGATGCTGGCTCATGTTAAGAGTGTTGGCTATGATTTACCTGATTATTCTTCAGACTGGAAGTTTGAAATTATTCAAACCCAGCCTCATACCGCAGTAGTCAAGGAAGAGGTAGCTATCTCTGGGTGACAGCTAACATGAAGCGCAATGGCGGTCTTTAGGGAGTTCCAAATTTCTACTTTGCATTTACCCGCGCCTGCTTCACCATTGCAATGAGAGTTTGATGAGCATCTTCTGCATCCACTAAAACATGATCAAACTGAATGCGAACTGGTACAGCTTCACCATTGACTTGTGCTGTCAAATCCATACCTTGTGCATCAATTGACAACATTTTTGCTGCGATCGCATCTGTTACACCACCAAAAGTTTTAGCATAAAGAACTATGGCATCAGCATGATCGTCATTCATGTGCTGGCAGATGCGCGAACTAATCTCAGCAGAAAAATCTTTAGACATTGTTGAGGTAAAAAGTTAGAAATACAGCAACAGCTTAGATTTTAAGCTAACGCGAGTGGAATTTGCTAATTTTCTTTACTAGCAGTAAAGACTATCCATACTACTCTATGTTTATCATCATTAATAATATTTATTTCTGGAATAATAATTAAATTAAAATAAAACTTAGTTCAGTATTTTTACCTTTCATTACGGAAACCAGACAGCTTAAACTGTAGCAGAAGTATTAGCAAAACTATTGAAGCTAAGAGACAATGAGCGAAACTAGCCCCAGACGAATAGTAATTGGGGATGTACATGGGCACTATGAAGGTTTGATGACTTTGTTGGAGGCGATCGCCCCCACGTCAGATGATCAAATCTATTTTTTGGGAGACTTAATTGATCGCGGGCCTCATAGCTCACAAGTAGTTAATTTTGTCAAACGACATAACTACCCATGTTTGCTGGGAAATCATGAGCAGATGTTATTAAACATTCTGACTAATGAAAGAACTTCCTCCCCGACGATGCAAGCATGGTTGTACAGTGGAGGGCAAGCTACCGTAGCCAGTTACCACGAGGCTTCAATCCCCGATGACCATCTGGATTGGTTCAAGAGTTTGCCTACATATCTCGACTTGGGGGATATTTGGTTAACTCATGCTGGTGTTGACCCTTCTAAGTCGGTGACAGAACAAACTGCCGATCAACTGTGCTGGATACGAGAGGAATTTCACAGCATCGAAAAACCTTACTTTCCAGATAAGCTTATTATCATCGGTCACACAATTACTTTTACTCTGCCTGGTGTTTCTCCTGGGAAACTGGCACAAGGACAGGGATGGCTAGACATAGATACTGGCGCTTATCATCCCCGGAGTGGCTGGTTGACCGCACTAGATGTCACGAATAACCTAGTTTATCAAGTTAACATTTTTAAAAATTATATCCGTGCCCTGCCTTTAGAAGAGGCTGTAATTACCGTTAATCCAGGCAAAATCAAAGTCGATCGCCGCAATAAAAATTAAACAATATTTGAGATGAGGCGGAGGGAAAGATGTGGAAGATGAGGGAGATAAGGGGAATAAGCAATGCCCAATTCCCCATTCCCCATACTTCTCAGCGAGACGCTACGCGAACGGCTGCGCTCAGTACAAGTTCCCCATTCCGTCAAGACCTTACCAAAGGTCGAATATTAGCTTTATAACTAGCATTATCCAGCCCATAATTTGCATTACTAGGTTGGGAATTGATTGCGCGTCTAAGACCTTCAATGCGATCGCTAGTTCCGGGGTGTGTACTCAAAAATGTCGGAGTAGAACCACCCTTTTTCAGTAGCTTTTGCATAAAAGAAACCATCCCAGACTGGGCATACCCAGCGCGTGTCAAGGTTCGTAGCCCTCTTTGATCGGCATCAAATTCATCTTGACGACTACGAGGACGATTCAAGGCAAGTTCTACACCAATATTTACTGCTGTATTGCGATCTAAACCAGTTGCTGTTGCTAAACCACTAGCGACTGCCTTTTGCCGCATCTGTTTAACCAAGTGCTTCCCACCAATATGACCAATCTCATGGGCGATGACACTTGCAAGTTCCGCTTCATTGTCTGCGGTTTTCAGCAAACCTGTGTGGACATATACATAGCCTCCTAAAGTTGCAAAGGCATTAATCGCATCATCTTCAACGACTTGGAAGGTGAAGGGAAGGTTGGGGCGATCGCTATTAGCTGCTAAACGCCGACCAATTTGTTCTACATAGCGATTAACTTCAGCATTCCGGTAAAGTTTGACTTGACCCCCCAGTATTTGCTGATTAATCTGCTTGCCAATATCAGTTTCCTGGCGATCGGATATATTAGAAAGCTGAAGTACCTGGACTCCCTGCAATATAAGAGGCAAGAAGTCTAAAGTTCTTCCAGGCAAGGGTGTACTCAGACACAAACTCAGGGCGACTACCACCGAAATTAGGGGATAAAACCAGCTACGCCGCCACACACGGTAACTTGCAACAAAACCTTTCCAATTCAACATAATACGCTTTAAAGATTATTTCGGGAGAACATAAAGTGATGAGATAAATTATGAGACGGATTTAAAGTATTCTAAGTTGCATTCTTAACTCAAGAACAAATGAGTTGTGATACAGCTAATACTTAAGCAAATCTACCGAATTGTGAGGGTCTAGAGATTCCCTCTAGAGATAGGCTTAAACACGAGATATTACTTTCTGGGTGCATCAGTCTTAATGGGTAAAAGCTTGAGGGTTAGCGATCGCACGAACTCGTGATAAACTGTCGCATAACCGCAATGCCTAGCCACTTTGAGTTATTACCAAATAGGGAAAATTGCCGTTTCCATCAAAAACCTTCTTGCTACAATCAGTTACTTCGCTATTACCTCGGAAAAATTTTTATGGCTATTTTAGATTCAAAAGGTCGCTTGTTCGGCAAAATCAATCTTCTAGATTTAGGTGCTGCCCTAGTAATTCTGCTAGTTATATTTGGCATCTTTGTCTTTCCTGGAACTTCTGGTTCTGTTGCCCAAGTTGGTGCGAAAACAATACCTATAGAAGTAGACTTAGTAGTTCGTGGCTTGAATGTCCGTGACCCTGAGCAATTATTTAACCAAGGTTTAAAAAAAGGTGGAAAGACTAATGTGATTATCCGCAATCAACCTTATGGGCAGATTGAAATTAAATCAATTCAACAGCTACCTAGAACAGTCAATGTTTTCCAACCTGATGGCAGTGTAAAAGAATTACCAGATCCAAAAACCAACAATTTTAGTACAGATTTGCTTTTGACTCTAGATGGTAAAGCCCAGGTTACTGACAATGGACCAGTTCTAGGTAACAGTAAAGTTAAAATTGGAATGCCATTTGAGTTGGAAGGCTTTAATTACAACTTCAATGCAACTGTGATTGATATTAGATTAAAAGACAAATAGCATTCATCTGCTCATCTTCAAAAAAGAGGCTGATAAACCGAATTTACTGTAATCTAAAAAACTTCGGTTTATCTGATTCATTAATGTAAATTGTAACTAATTAGCAGCTCTCGCTTGAAACATTAAATATGTTCCTCCTAATTCTTCTACAATTGTGCGTGTATTGGCGATCATCATTTTCTGATAAGTATCTGCCTCGGTTCCTGGTTCACCAATCCCCTCAACATATAACTTTCTATCAGAAATTTTAACTTCAGCAGCTTTCGCTACAGATTGAAGTGAATTCTCGTTAGTTGCCGCTTCAGAAAAAATTGTTGAGACTTGAGTTCGTTTAATATTTGCAACCAAAGTTTTCATTCGTGTTGCTGTTAAGTTTTCGTCAGTACTAATACTTTGTAATCCTCCTGCTAATGGAATACCGTATGCTTTAGCGTAATAACTCAGTGCATTAGATGTTGTAACTAACTTACGTTTTTTGGTAGGAATACTCGTAATTCTTGACTTAATCCAACTATCTAGCTGAGTGAGTTCATTTGTAATTTTTTCGGTATTGCTGTTATAAGTTTCTGCATCACTAGATTCTAATTTTCTCAGATTACTATTAATTACCTCCACCATTCTGATAGCATTCTTGGTATTGTGCCACAGATGAGGATTAATTAAATTCTTGCCGTCTTTCTGAAATTTTTGTGGCTTAGATACCGCAAGTTGCCCAACGGCTATTCTCGGTACAGTGCTTTTAGTGGCTTTAATTAATTTGATCAGATTTGGTTCTAAATTATAGCCACTATAGAGAATAAGATTAGCTTGCTCAATGGCTCTACGATCTTCAGGCTTTGGTTTATAAGTATGAGGATCGGCACTAGGGTCAATTAAGCAGGTGAGGTTCACTGTATTCCCGGCAACTTGCTTGGTTAAATCACATAGTACACTTGTTGTTGCTACAACTTGAGGAAGGTTCTCATTTACCGGGGTGGTAGTTTGAGTGAATGCAGTTCTTGCAGCTTGATTTCCACACCCAATAAATCCAATTGTCAAAGCAACTAAAATGGCTCGGAAGGAATTAGTTGATGGTAATTTTTTTGACATCCTTACCTTCTACTGGATATAGAGAAAAAGTAATCATTATTAGTAACGAATTAGTGAAATACCAGGGATAAGCCTTCAAAAAGAAGGTTAAGGGAAGAGGGACAAGCCATCGGCTAGGAAAATTGTATAAGGGAAGAGGAATTAATAGACTCTTTCCTTTTCCACTTTCCTTGTCTCCACCGCACATCCAGCAATTTGAAGCACTGGCGAGGGTTTGCAAGCAAAATGTTAGTGAACTTCACGCGACAGACTGGAAAACTGGTAGAGGTAATAGCACAATAATAAAGGCGATGCTGAGGAGCCTCCAATAAGGAGTGCAGTTCTCTCACAGGATATTGAAGGGGCTATGCCATTGTGCCTAGATGCCGCCAAGATCGCAAATTGACTAGGATTATCAGGTTAAGGAGTGAAACGTAGTAAAACTGTGGCTTTTTAAGCATACGGGTTGATTTCGCAAACCGAGTCATGAATCTAAGGCAATTGTAGCTGTGGTTTTGCGAGGTGTGGGCATATAGTTGTTACAAAATTGGTGAATTGGCGATTTTTTGGTTCATCCCCAAAAAAAATCTAAAATCTAAAATTCGTAGTCAAGTATATAGAACAATTCCTCAAAGCTGATATTGGTGAAGATAAACAATGGTAATTTTAGTTATCCTCGTTAATACCCTCATTTCGTTGATACTACTCTATGTGGCTTGGCGAGTGTGGCAACTCAAGCAGCAGCTAGCATACATAGCAGATACGTTAACTGTTTATGAAAGTTGTACTCATACAGTATTAAATAAAGCACCCGAAAATATTTATCTCAGCCAGGAAAATATTTATAACTTACGGCAGAAAAATCAAGCGCTAAAAATGCAAATCCAACAAGTGCGACAAATTATCAGTCTACTTTTACAAGGACAGCAAATCTGGCAGCGTTATTTTCGCAGGCTAGAGTTAATATCCGGGAAAAGAACTGTTGCCAAATGAGTTATGTCAAGTTCACATGAACATTTATAATTATGGCTGACACAAAGGTACAAAGATACAGAGGGAAAGGAACCCAGGGAGTTTTGAATCATAAGTAATTAATGGTTTTAATGTTTAATGAATAAAAGCAACATTTTTGGCTGATATTTTGTCAGGATAGATTAACTGAATAAAATCGGTGAGCCTTACAAGGAGAGAAAACACACCTAAAATAGGTGTAAGGAGAGAAACAACAATATGTCTAATAACCGTTCTGGAGTATTTATTGGCGGTTTGATGCTGGGAGCTACCATCGGTGCTTTAACCGGTTTGCTCGTGGCTCCACGTACAGGGCGCGAAACGCGTAAAATCTTGAAGAAATCTGCCAATGCTATCCCAGAATTGGCAGAAGATTTATCAACGAGTGTGCAAATCCAAGCAGATCGTCTCTCTGCCAGCGCACTACGAAACTGGGATGAGACGTTAGATCGATTACGGGAAGCGATCGCAGCAGGTGTAGATGCCACTCAAAAGGAAAGCCAAATCTTACAGCGGCAAACATCACCTGAAGACTCAGATTATCTTCCCCAGCCATTAGAACGCTCATAAATGACATTACCGTGATTGATCCCCTGTTTTGGTTGGGACTCTCCTTACTTCTAGTCGCCACAAGCTTGACTGCGGTTTTAGTGGCGGCAATACCCGCTTTGCAAGAGTTAGCACGCGCTGCTCGCAGTGCAGAAAAGCTATTTGATACACTCTCACAAGAGTTACCGCCCACTCTAGAAGCTATTCGCGTAACTGGTTTGGAAATAACTGACTTAACTGATGATGTTAGTGAAGGTGTCAAAAGTGCCAGTAAAGTAGCCAAACAAGTCGATCAAAGCCTTGATAGTGCAAGAATTCAGGCTCAAAATCTGCAAGTAAGTACACGCAGCATCTTTGTTGGCGCTAAAGCTGCTTGGAGAAACTTCACACGCCCAAAACCGACGAGACGAAATAGCGATCGCTTGCCAAGCAATGAACAACCACCACTAACGTTGCGAGAACGAGAAGTGCTAAGGCAAGAAAATCGCCGCATAAAAACAGAAGTATACCGCGCTAACGAAGGTTACGACGACGCTGCTAACTGGGAAACCAATTTTGATGACGAAGATTGAATTGGGGATAGGTTATGGGAACTAGGGACTACGGGGAGAATAAAAATTATCTCTTTCCCCTCTGCCTCTTGTCCCCAATGCCCTATTCCCAAAAACGCTTTGCTTTGATCCCTTAGATTAGAGTAAAGTAAACAAGTGTAAAGAACTATCATTTTTCCCGTACTCTTTTAAAACAACTTGTTCACCTCTACCGTTGATATTTGTATAAAAACGTCCATGCAATCTTGTTTTTGGCGACGAATTCTGCTATCTATTACAGTCTTTTTTCTGGCTGGGTCAATTTGGGTCATGAATTCTCCCCCAGCACTGGCTTATGACAACCCTGAGTTACTCCCTGACACCTTTACCCCAGTTGTAGACTTAGCTAAATCTCTGCCTGTGCTGCAAGAAGAAAAGCTTGTCAAAGATTTAGAACAGTTTGAAGCCGATACAGGCTGGAAACTGCGAGTATTGACCCAGTATGACCGCACCCCAGGCCGGGCAGTTATAAAATATTGGGGTTTGGATGACAAAAGCATTTTACTAGTTGCCGATTCTCGTGGCGGTAACATCCTCAGTTTTAGCGTCGGCGATGCTGTTTATGAACTTTTACCCAGGACATTCTGGATAGAACTGCAAACCCGCTTCGGTAATTTGTACTTTGTCCGCGAACAAGGCGAAGACCAAGCCATTCTGCAAGCTTTAGAATCTGTTAAAGGCTGTTTGCTCAAAGGTGGTTGCAATGTTGTTCCCGGACTACCACGAGAGCAATGGATTCTCACCTTGATTACCTCAGTTATTGGTGGGATAATTTGTGGCTTTGCAGCTCAACCCCGTGAGAAAGGACAAGTTTTTGCTTGGCAATGGGCTTTAATTTTCTCACCTTTATGGGGGATCTTATTTATTGCCTTTGGTATTGGCCCAGTGGTAACACGTACAAGCGACTGGCTACCTCTAGTTCGCAATATCTCTGGCTTTATTATCGGTGTCTTGGTTGCCTACTTATCTCCTGTTTTCAGCCGACCTTCTTCTAGTAATGAGTTATAAGTGCTGAGTTAGGAGTTATGAGTTTTTAATTAACTCCTAACTCCTAACTCCTAAATCCCTGAAGCTGATAAGCTGAAAGCTAATATTTAAAAAGCTCAAGAAAAATGGAATGGCACGTAACTGATGCTCAAAGTTTAGCAATCATTGATAATGAAATTGAAAATCATGTCTTTTCACCCGCAGAATATGAGATTGTGCGGCGGGTAATATACTCTACAGCTGACTTTGAGTATAAGTCTTTGATTCGTTTCTCTGAGCGTGCCTTACAAGCAGGAGCAGCAGCACTAGCCGCGCGTACCACGATTGTAGTAGATGTCCCGATGGTACAAGTAGGTATTGCATCTGAGATTCAAAACACCTTTGCTAATCCGGTGTATTGCAGCATGGAAGCTCTGACACGCCCTCAAAAAGAAAAAACTCGGGCAGCATGGGGAATCGAAACCTTAGCAAAGCGTTATCCAGAGGGCATTTTTGTGATTGGTCAAGCACAAACAGCACTAACAGCACTAGTTGATTTAATTGAGGCTGAGGAAATTAGACCTGCTTTGATAATTGCGACTCCAGTAGGATTTGTCAATGTTGATGAAGCGAAAGCGCGTTTACAAGACTCCTTAGTGCCCCATATTACAATTGAGAGTCGCAAAGGTAATGCAGTTGTAGCAGCTGCGATCGTTGATGGATTGGTAGACTTGGCTTGGCAAGCTTATGGACAAGATGGAAATCGGGGGAGCTAGGAAAGTCAACTCTATTGTATTTTGTATTCAAAAGAGCATTCAAAATCACTGAATATCCTGATATTTTTGTTAAGTAGTCCCGAACAAGGAGCCGCTTCTCAGTTTTTAAAAAAGTATCCCACTCTAGAAAAAATATCTGGCAATTGGAAATGGCGACTAGATAAACAAAATCCGCCTATGCAAACTTATGCAGAGTCTGATTTGTTAGGTTTTGCTTGTGGATCTGTTACCTATCGTTTAAAAGGGAAAATCATCAAAGCGGGATGCTCTCGTTAGCAAACTGATTAAATCATCCCACCTCCTTCAGCAAATTTTCAATTGAAAGATTTAAAATTCAAAAAGGTTTAAACCCCCCGAATTTAAACGCGAGAATAAATTTAAAAATTATTTATTCAAGCCTCCGCATCGACGGTATAGGGTCAATCTAAAACCAAAATTGTTTGACTTCTTTTTCAATCTTCGTCTCTACGACGGCGACGACGCGGTTTTTGTTGTTGGTCTTCACGCAAGCGACGACCGACTTCGTTAAAGAAATCCCGCCGCAGATAAGGATAATCACTAATCCACAGGTCACGACTGGGAATGTATATATCGCTGAATTGTTCAATACTGCTTAAATCTGCACGATTTGACAGCACTACCATTTCGGCAATTTGACCGCGAGTAATAACTTTGTGGGCAGGACGTAATGGTGCTACAAACTCAATGGTAAATCCTGTTTCATCACCCACCTCTAAGTTAATTTGTTTTTCTCGGTTTTCCACAATTACCAGTTCGCCTTTGCTGTTGACTGTCTCTTGTTTCCCCATCAACTGGTCTGTGATCCACCAATCTAGGACTCGACCACGGAAAAAGCCGCCATACTTATAACGGCGGCATTGCAAATTCCGCATACTTGCTTGAAACACTGGATACCACAGCCAAAAAAAAGCGCTAACTACCCCCAGCACAAATACTATTGAAGCAAACTCAAGTTTAAAAATGACTGTCACAAGCAATAGAACAACTATGGCAACTACAGAAATTAACAGCCGTTGCAAAAAATTTGAAAACTTCCCCCAATAGTACTTGTACTGCAAACCAGTGGCAATTAGGGGGATAACTTGTTCAAATTTCTGGCGAGTCAGTGGTACTAACATGAGTGCTGAGTGATGAATGCTGAATAGTGTATTTAAAGTCTAAAGTATCTTTTCTAATCCATATACTAACGACTTTAGCGCTAAGACTTTGCGAATCGCTAGTAGCACTCCTGGCATATAGCAAGCGCGATCGCTCGTGTCATGTCGTAAAGTATAAATCTGTCCTGCTGCGCCAAAAATAACTTCTTGATGAGCAATCAGTCCTGGCAAGCGCACGCTATGAATTCTAATCCCTTCATCTGCTATACTACCCCTCGCCCCTGGTAATTTCTCCGTCTCTTTTACAAGAGCAGGGTTAAAAGTTTTACCCAATTCTCCTAGTAACTGCGCCGTTTGAATGGCAGTACCACTGGGAGCATCAGCTTTTTGATTGTGATGCAGTTCGATAATTTCCACATGGTCAAAATATTTGGAGGCTGCGATCGCGGCTTGTTGTAACAGCACCATACCAATGGAAAAATTAGGAATAATTAGACAACCAGTGCTAGCTTTGTCGGCAAAGTCTGCCAAGTCTTGAATTTGTTCTGGACTTAACCCAGTGGTTCCAACTACAGGACGAATACCGTAGGCGATCGCACTACGAATATTGTCATAAACTGAATCGGGATGAGTAAAGTCTACAATTACCCCTGGAGGAGACTGTCTGTCGCCAGCTACATACCCTAACATCGGTTCCAATTGATTGGTAATTGGCACTTCCAGGGGTTCGCTTAAACCCGCTAATTCTCCCGCGTCTTTATCTTGATGTTCCAAACTGTGGTCAATTGCACCCACTAGGTTTAAGTCAGGCGCTTGCGCCACTGCCTTAATCACCTCACGGCCCATTTTACCAGCAGCACCGTTGACAATAACCGGAATAGGAGCTTGATTCGTCATAGGTCGAGAAATACTTTTTGAGCTAACAAAGGAATTGTAAAGACTTTGGTGATCTAGTAGCTAGCTTCTCAAATCTCTGGCTTAATTCCGACTGCCTTGATTGATGCAGC
This sequence comes from Nostoc sp. C110, assembly GCF_043099725.1. Lineage (GTDB taxonomy): Bacteria > Cyanobacteriota > Cyanobacteriia > Cyanobacteriales > Nostocaceae > Nostoc > Nostoc muscorum_A. Next base: position 801,262 of record NZ_CP171148.1, read on the forward strand.
TAATCCCTCAGTTTTCTAACTCTAAAGCAGATCGGTTCTCATTTTCATCCCACTTTCTTAGCCAGTAACCCGTTTTATTTTGCCTATTGCGTTTACCCCATCTCTAAAAAAATCCTATACTCTGACTGATAAGTAGTTCTTGTAGTAGCTATCAGAATTTTTTGTCAAGCCTAGTTGACTATTTGTAATATTTCTGTTAAATTTGTTTACATAACTTAGCAATAACTAAACTTAACTACCTAACTGGTATTAACTAATAAAAACAGATTTCGGTATCGCTATATCTCATCGACATTTAGACTTCTCCCATCCACCTCGGCTATCAAGTCGGGGTTTTTTGTGTACCGTTCGCCTAATAGAGAATTAATTTGATGAAATAAGGGATATGTAAAGAAACACGCTTTCCACAAACAGGCGATCGCTATGGCATTCCCAAATGTCATCAAAAAAATTTTTACAAGAAACTACAGAAATTCTGCGCTAACACCGAATCGAAGCGTTATTTAGTTTCGAGCATGAATGCTATTACGCGAACGGTGAGTTACTAACCTCGTTGAAAACCCTTTGCTGGCTTTGCTTGGCCTTTACCCTTTGGTTTAGATTTGTTAACTTCTCCTAAAGCTTCCTGAAATAAGTTATGCAAATGTATGGGTACACTGGCAATATCTGGTAGCTCTGGCTCAATCGGTTTGTGGAATTCTTGCAAAAGCACATCCAAGTCGCTTTCAAGGTGAAACTCTGGGCGTTGCAGAACTATTTGCAACACATTTTGTAATTGAGTTGGATATTGTTGCGCTAATCGATGCCAAATGAAGGCATTAATACTTTTATCTTCGAGATAGTAGCGAACTAGTTTTTCCGCCCCTTGAACACTTTGCCAGTCTTCTGCTGATAAGATTGCTTGTACCTTACTATATGTTGGTAAAAACATTTGTCCCCAACGGGGATGAGAAAGAGCTGTTACCTGTTCTGCTTTCTTGAGTTCGGCAGGTAAATCAACCTTTGGCATAACCATTTTGCTATTGCCGCCTTTGCTGTTTAACAACTGAGAGACTACGTTAGAATCAGCGCCAAACTCTTGTGCTGCTGCTTTAATTTCCTCGTCTCCAATACCAGCGGCTTCTGCCACTTCCGCCAAGGATTTGGAAGTATCAATTCCTGCGGCTGCGAAGTTTTTTTCAGTAATTACTTCTTGAAATTCCCCTATCTTTTTATTAAGTTGGTATCCAGGTAGGGTGA
>NZ_CP171138.1:0-89140 GCF_043099725.1 Nostoc sp. C110
TTTTGCTTTTCAGGTTTACTAATATCTTCTTGCAAATCATCCAAATGTACTAAAGCTTCTTCACGCTTATCTTGTGGAAACTCTTGTGCTTTATCTCGTAACGAGTTAATCAATCTAGTAATATCATTAATGCTTTGATTAATATTTTGAGAGAAGTTCTGTTGATTAAACGTTGGGTTACTACCAGTTTGTGCTGTGTCTACAAACTGGTTATTAGAATTTCTTTGGTCGTACTTGGATTGATAAGATTCTGACATAGAGTTACTCTCCGATATAGCTTTAACATCAATAATATTTTGAATAGGTCGAGCAGCCATTTCTTTGGCAAGACTCATAATGCTTGCACTCTGCTCTTTATAAATTATTATTTGTTCATCTTTAGCTTGTAATTCTTTACGATACATTCCTTCAAGTGCATTTAGTTTTAGTTCATATAGCTCTTTTATCCTGCACTCAATTTCAGCCTTATTGGCTTCTGGCAAAACTTCAAGCCGAACTACAAATGCACCACCGCTTTTCTTTTCAAAGGCTTGGACTGATAAGTTTTCTTCATCATATTCAGCCTGTAGTTCTTGAAACGAGAGAAGAAAAGCTTTCCAGTCAATACCATCAGTAAAAATTAAGTCAACTGTTTCTAAAGCTTTCTGAAAAAGCTTGGTAAACTCCCCAAGCCTAAACTCTCCACTGCTGGGACGACGTTCTTGTTTGTCACTTTTTAAATGGACATTACTGGCAATCAATATTATTTAATTTTGTAGCAGAGTTGATATTCCAATCTTCCAAACAAGTACCTGTAAACTTTGCATTTGTAAAATCTGTTCCTAGTACTTGAGTTCTAATCAGTTTTGCCCCGATGAGGTTAGCCTCTCTGAGGTCAGCCCTACTGAGGTAAGCCCTACTGAGGTTAGCCTCTCTGAGGTCAGCCCTACTGAGGTAAGCCCCGATGAGGTTAGCCTCTCTGAGGTCAGCTTTACTGAGGTCAGCCCTACTGAGGTAAGCCCCGATGAGGTTAGCATCTCTGAGGTCAGCTTTACTGAGGTTAGCCTCTCTGAGGTCAGCCTCTCTGAGGTCAGCCCTACTGAGGTAAGCCCCGATGAGGTTAGCCTCTCTAAGGTAAGCCCCACTGAGGTCAGGGATTATACCGTAATTTTTCTCCCTCCACTCATTCCAAGCTTGCACACCTTTGTTTAGTTGAGCATAATGCTTCTTATCAACCATTGCAGATTCTCCTTATGTCCTACCTTCAGAATCTACTGGGGCATAACTATGGAGATGTAATTTTCAATTAACCTCATTTTCTCATTTTATCTAAGCAGTAGGTTTGGCATCACTGTGGTCGGGTAGCAGGACTATATCGCTATAATCCCGCCCCCTCAGAACCGGACTTGCGCCTTGCAACGCATCCGGCTCAAGCAAGTCATAAACTACAAATTGTTCCAGAATGTATTTGCTGATGGCAGTACAGATGTACGAGTTGTAGGTTGCCGTAATTGTCACCACCACCCTGAGATTTTGGCTTTTTATGATGAAGATGTAACTCCTCATCATTTTAATAGAGATTCCCCGCATACAGGACAGACATATTGTTGCTTTTGGGCTATCTTCTGCCTACTTTTGATTAATTCGGATTTAGTTTTAGCTTCTTGCCGTTTAATCCAGTAGTCCCTTAATTTGGGGTCATCGGGTGATGATTTACCTTTAATAAGAATGTGCCTTTCAATGTATAAACCAGGCGAATTTCACCATATAGGCTCCCGGAGCTGCTTATTACCAAATACCCATCGGTCAAATGGTCTATCAAGATTTAGATTTCCCCAGTATTTAGCCTTACGCCAGCTATCAGACTTATTTCGATGAGTGCGTTTGGCATACATTTTCTGTTTCTCATATAACCAATGGTCAAGAGAATTGAAAATTTTTGAGGCTACCCCAACTCGGAAGTAATTCGCTTGTCCCCGAATAATCGGATTGAGCTTTTTAATGACTGCATCTGCTGACTTACCTTTACAGTTAAGCCATTCAGAACGCAGTTTACTCCGAATATTTAGCACAGACTTTTTACTAGGTTTGATTAACAGCTTCCATCCAGTTTTAGTAGTTTGGTCTTTGTAGTGCCTGATATTGAAACCCAAAAAGTCAAACCCTTCTGTGAGATGCGATATTTTGGTTTTCTCCTGAGAGGGGTAAGCCCTCTAGCTTGCATCCAGTTATTCAGGATTTGAAGAACAGTTTTTGCATCTTCAAGTGTTTCACAGAACACCACAAAATCATCGGCGAATCTCACCAAAGCTCTAGATGCACGGAGTTCTCCGTCTTTATTATATTTAACTCCCAAGGCGGATTCCATACCGTGCAAAGCTATATTTGCTAACAACGGACTGACAACAGACCCTTGCGGTGTACCAGCATCTGTTGGATGCCATGAACCTGCTTCCATATATCCTGCTAGTAGCCACTGTTTAATTAATTCACGGGCTGGAAAGCCTGTTAAAAGCTCTAACAGAAAATTATGTGATATGTTGTCAAAACATCCTTGAATGTCTGCATCTACCACCCATTTCTTCCGTTTATTCGGTCGGGCTAGGTTATAGATACTGGCAATAGCATCATGGGGGCTACGTCCTGGTCGAAAGCCGTAACTAGACCTTTCAAAAATTGCTTCCCATTCGGGTTCTAAGGCATTTTTAACCATTGCCTGGATGGTACGATCTTGTATTACTGGGATTCCTAAAGGTCGTTTCTTCCCATTAGCTTTTGGGATGTAAATTCGTCGTGCTGGTGATGATTTCCAGGGAGAGTACTCAGTTAATTTATCTACTAACTGACCCCTGGCTGTGGCAGTTTTAATTACTATTTTATCTATTCCTGGTGTGTTTCGACCTCTGTTATACTGCGTCACTTTTCTAACGCTAACTAGGCGATTAGAATAGCTGCGTAGCATCAGTTTCTGGAGAGAGCGTACCTTTTTCAGTTTGCCCTCAGTTTTTGCCCTAAAGATTCGCTGTCTCAAATTCCGAACAATCCGATTGGCTTTGCGCCAGTTGACACAATTCCAATCAGTCTGTCCCTTGGTTCGGTTTACAGTTGCCTGCATCTAACTTACACCTCGGTTTGAAATCATTACAACGGATATTGGTTGACTCACCTGCTTCCCGTCAGCACCTTTTCAGGTTGGATATCTGCCCTATCCACCGGGTTATGGATTTCCCTTGCCTTTCGGCTGGTGGCATTCGCTTTTGGAAGCATCCTTGACCCACTGAAGAATTCGGCTTTCCTTACGGATTGCTTACTGGGTAAATCCCAGACTTCATTGGGGTTACTACGTTACGCACGGATGAGATTTAATTGGGTAGGGTGTCCTCTCTACACCGGAGTGTTTGGTGTCCCAGTTCAACTAAATTGGGGAGTTGAACCTTGACTGAGTATTTCTGAGGTATTCAGTACATTCACTCGTATCACCGTGTCAGCCTTTTCGATGATCAATTCTTACGATGCCTCAACAAGGATTCATTTACATTCACCCATCCAATCTTTCCTTTGCCCGGTTACATTTTTAGGCTAAATGCTCCCTTGGGCTTTACTTTCCGCTTCACACACCACCGTTACCAGTGGTGCATGGGAAGGTTAGGAACAGTCCTGGACACTGGACTGGAGGAATCGGTTCCTCACTCATCTTTTGGAAGCTTTGTATATAGGGGCTTCCAACCCTTCGTGCGCCATCGTGTCGCACCCAAAACGGGAAAATTGTACTCGCTTGGAACTGATGCTAACCTCAACGCTATGAAAATCAGTTGTTTTGACAAATGGCATACCTATTACAAACGTCTCGTAGAGAGATGCATCTCGGTTCCCTTGCTCGGTGGCCACAGTCACAATTCCATTCTTGGAGTCGTAGTTAATCATCTCACCCGCAAACTTGACAGCACCACTAAGCGATCGCACTTTAACCAAGTTCCCAACAAACAATTCCAGCCAGTTGGGGTAAATATAGCGAACGGCGGATACCCTTAAGTAGTTTATTTATAAAACAGTGAGCTAACGGGTGGTAGTGACCACCCATTTTTATGAGCCAAAGTAAACCTCCCTCTCGGCGGCTGGGATTAGCATCTCAAGTTGCGCGAATTCACCCAACGTCAAAAACCCGTGCAGTTCCGAGTAAGAAAGAATTTCCATTTCGCTCAGAATCTCTTTAACCACCTCCCAACTTGGATTAGGGGATTCCAAGATACAAGCGATCGCTTCTGAAGCTAAAACCTTGGAATCTTCATCAGATCGCACCGACTCTGATTCACCCGCACCACTTTCTAGCTTTGACGCACCAGTGACGCATGAGTTTTCCATGCTCTGTAAGGGTTCCGCACCACTTTCTAGCTGATCCGCACCACTGACGCAGGACTCACCGCAGCAGTTTTCCTTATTTTGCAAGGGTTCCGCACCACCCGCATCAGTTAGAGGTGAATTCTTTTCATCTTTATACGTTGAGGAAGGGGATAGATCAGGTTTTTGTTCTTCCTCTTCAATGTTTTCCTGAAAATCTGAAAAAGTGGTGCGGGTGGTGCGGAAGTCCTGATTTTGCGTTGTTTCTGGTGCGGTCAGTGGTGCGGAAGTGGTGCGGGTAGAGTCTAATGTGGTGCGGGTAACTTCCAAAATGCCAATACCCTTCAGTACTGGAATGTTTCTTTTAGCAATGTCACAGTACCTAGTTCCCTTGACAGCCTTGGGGAAGAGTTGGGCGATTCTGGCGATGACTTGGTTAATGCCCTTCACGTTTTTGTCGCTGGGGCGTACTTGGCACGGTGATGCCACTCAAGACATTTACACACCCAAAGGCAACGTTAGACCCAGGCTGATTATTAGGAAGTCAAACACCAAGAGTAAACTTGCAACCCGGTTAATCCCAGTGATTGAAGACCTGCGGCGGTTGCTCGAAGACCTGCGGTGGTTGCTCACTGAATACTACCCCCTGGCAGGAGATGTTTATCTGTTCCCCGGTCGCAGTGATGGGCATATAAGCGAGGATTCATCCGCTAGGATATTGAGAGGAGCTTGTCAGCAAGTAGGTATTTTTGGCGTGTCTACCCACAGCTTTCGGCGTACCGCGCTAACTCAAATGAGTAACGCTGGTATACCGTTGAGAGTTATTCAAGAAATTAGCGGTCATCGAAATTTGGAACAGCTGCAAAAATATTTGGAAGTGAGCGACGAGCAGGTGTTGGGGGCGGCAGCGGCGTTATCGATGCTGTCTCCCGTTGGGGGAGATGTTTTTGATCTAGACACCGAAATGGGATTAAAAACGCCTACAGTAAAACATTCAATCTCAGATTAGATCGCTCTTGAGCGTTTGGTGGCAACGAGAAAGCATTGCTGTAACTCCCTTTCTTCTTTAGAAAACTTCATTAACTATTAGTTAGTAAATCTTCTTGACTTCTTTAGCACATATCTATAACCTAAGCTAGGATGTACAAGATTGTTTACTACTTGTAAATATGTATTCCCTTGAACCATTATTGAATTTTTTAGAACATCAATCTATAAAAAAATCTCTAGAATTAGCTAAGAATTACTTAGAAAAAGCTGAGTATGAAACAGCTATAGCTTATGCCACCATAGCTTTAGAAATTGCTTTAGCTTTAAGTAAAATTACTAACGTAGGGCATCGTGATATATTCGTAACAAGTCATCAACCTCGAGATGAAAATAAACTAGATGTTGATACTGAAGTTCTTCAATGCTTAGTTTTGGGTATTGATTACATAGAATATAGACGTTATAGAAGAATGGCTGGATATTACCATTCAAACCTTGATAAAATTCACCAAAAGTCTCGGGCTTTAGAACCTTGTAATAATTTGAAAGCAGCTAATTATGCAATTGAATATTGCATTAAAACTATAGAAACTATCCAAAATACTGTAATAAAAATCAATACAATACCAGATTTTGAATAATGAGTTTCTAGTTGTAGCAACCTGCAATACTGTCGGTTGCAATAACTTCTAATTTAGGGAAGATGTCGGGAAATACTTTTATGACGACATTGGGACAAACCCGCCAAATAACCCCTATACAAGCGAAATTTGATAAGTAAACACAGTTTGATAGTTTCAAATAAAGTATGAGAATACTTAGAAATAGAAGTATATTAGTATAGAGGAATACCAATATGCTTGGACTTGAAAAAATTACACTAGAAAAGGTTGTAAAAGCTGGAGCCATCGGTGCTGGAGTTTTCGTAGCAGCAACACTAGCACCAATAGGAGCCGTAGCCGTAACAGCAATTACGGTAGCTGGTGCTGGTGCAAGCTGGGCGGCTGATAGTGTTGGAGATGAACTTAGCGGAAAAAATAAAGATGATGACAAAACTCAAAGCTAGTTAAACTTCACAATAATACTGCAAGCCCCGCCAACTATAATCACAATATCAAAAGCGGGGTTTTGTTATTTAGAGATAAAATGAGACAACTAATCGAACTACTGCTTGAAGATATTCCTTGGTACAGAGAACATCGTTTGATTGTAGCGGGCGTACTTTTTTCTATAACATTCTTACCTATCATTGGATATACTTTCTATACCTGGATCAGGACAATATTATTTGTAGAAAAATCTGATTACAAAAGTCAACAGAAAAAGAAGCTAGAGAGTATTTTACTAAAAACTTCCGCACACTATAAACGCAGCATTACAAAGCCTTGAGTCTATCTTATTACAGTTGATTAGAAACAATTTTTCAGATGTGATCGTAAGAGTTAACAAACTGGGAACACTAAATTTACATCTTAAGATAGTAAAAACATGGTTTTCCCAACAGATGACAGATATATACTGACTAATGACACCAAACTCGCTTCAAAACACATCAATCTTGACTCATTAAAAGGAAAAACTATTGAAGAGGGCAATAAACTAATAGAAGGAACAAAATATAACCGTGTAGAAGTATTTTTGGATAACGAAGGAAAAATAATAAAAATTAATCCTTCAACAAGGTAAATTTTGGTTTCAACCATTAGCTCTTCCCGTAAACGAGGAAGGGTTTTTGTTTTGTGGCATCACTATCGGTTAAAAAACGTCTAAAACCAATTTTTTAAATTAAAAGAGGGAACACTAAGGAAGTCCTCGACACTAGATACAAGATGACTACAAATAATCTTCCATCCCCATTACCAAATAATCTTCCATCCCCATTACCAAATAATCTTCCATCCCCATTACCAAGCCGTGAAAAAAGCTGAATTACTCCGTCTTCTCTTCCCTCAGTAGTAATCAATCTACTTCATGTATAAAATAACCCTTTAGTCATTTCGACTGAAGTTTTTTTTTATTGACACTATTCGCAATAATTTCGGACACAGAAATACGTCCCGTCTACTCGATTTTGGAAAAAAGGGGGGACGTGACGTTGAACAATGGCTCAACCATAAGGGTTCTACACGTTGGGTTACGCTATAGGGGAGGGGTAAATTTGACATCGCCTATATCACGAAAAAACCCCACACCCAACATACGTAGATAAACCCCAAAATCCAACCGCCAAAAACTCAACACAAAAAGTTCGGTCATCCCTACACCCAACAAAGCGCAGTCAAACTTTGCAACCCCAATTCAGTGAAACTACACTGTCTACAACGCCTCATAAACCTCATGCGTGAGTAAAGCAGTACGATACATCATTTTGAATATGGCGCGGCGATAATGACTGTTAAAACCGCGCTAAGAACCACTAGTAATAAATACTCACTGAACAATCGCCAAAAATTAGCTGTGGCAGTGGGCGCGATCGCAATTATTGGGAAACGGGACTATCACGCCATCCATTCCACCCAATCGGGGGCATCTGCCACCAGTTGAGCAAACTTGTTCGGGTCAATATCCTCAAACTTGAAGATCACGCCCCACCGCTCATCAATCGTTAGTGTACTGAGTAATTCTTTAACTGACTCCACCCCATATTCAACCCGCTCAATCGCCAACTGAGCATAATATTTGACCCGCTCCCACCAAGGATCACTGAGTTCTGCATCTGTGTCCATACCCCCCCGATTATTACTTCCATCTTCATTAATGGGGGGTGTGGACGGCGAGTTAATCCCATACTGAGCCTGCATTCTAGCCGCATAAGCCGCATCTCGTTCAAGTGACTCTTGGCGTTTGCGTTCCCTTTCCTCCCGTTGCCGTTGACGATACTCTAATACCTTCTGGACAAACTCTACATCCTCAGTATTGAGGCGATAGTACCTAACACGTTTCCCATCTTCAAGCGGTCGCCGTGATTCGGTGGACAGTGCGAGTTGCGAGAGATACTGTCCCAAAATCCACACAGGAGATTCATCAAGGGGAATGGTCAGATTGAGAATGCCTTTAACGTGAGATGCGTTGCGTTTGGAGAACTCTGCTAAAACTTGAATCATCGCTTCGTCCCCTTTAATCTCAACCCCAGCCATGAGATCCACCAACACAGCCCTAAGTCCCAAGCGATGACGCATAAGCCAAGATGTGGAATGATTGCTCCAGTCAGTGCAAATGGCCAAGCGATCGCGCTCCGTCTTATCGCGTTCCACCACAACAGCCGGTGGTGCAACAAACTCCCGCCCCTGATCATCGGTAATCATTTCCCCCGGTGCGGCCAATATCGCTTCAAGTGCGACAATCTTTTTAATTAAGCGTCCCCCGTCATCTTGCTCAACCAGTTCCGGGGTTACGCTCATGCCGTAAGTGTCCTGTATACGGAACTTCTCACACTCCAAAACTTCTTCGGGCTTCAGGTAATCTTGATGTTGCCTACTGGTGTAAGTCCTCCTGTCAATATTTTTGGCATTCGCCACCTTGCGATAATGTTCTTCATCGATAGCAATACCAGCCGCCTTCATCCACCGCGAAGTCGCTTCATCACCACCGTCGCCCAAAGGAATAATCGTATTGCCCATTTCCTCTAAGAGCGATCGCAAATCAGCCCGTAAATGATTGATAGACCAATTCCGTTGCGCTTCAATCTGACAGCTAGCATCTAATGCCCAATCCTTCTCAGCCCCACGTTTGCCCGTTTCCCGGTTAATGCGAATCAGAAAAGCGGTCATCTCATTTGTCTGAAGAATCTTTTCTTTAATGCGTCGGGCATTAGTTTCGGCGTAACCAAAAGGAGGGCGCGGTGCTACCCAAACATACATGGGCACATTGGGACGATACCGCCATAATTGCTGGGCGCATTCTGTAGCCGACTGCGAGACAGCATGAAACACGCCAAACACGGCATCAAAATGATAGCTGGAAATGTCAACCCCTGAACTGAGACTGGGAGTAATTAAAAAAGCGTCAAGATCCTTAATGGCAATGTTAATCTCTCGGATAAAGATGACATTCTCTTCACTACCACTGTTCTCGGAGTGAATAGCCCACACCCGTAGCTTGCGGTCTTCGGCTGATTCGGGTGTTTCGTCGGTATCATCAATTGCTGAACCATCATTGAGCGCTCGTTCCAACTTTTTGATGAACCGCTTGCTGTCGCTGACCATCATCAACTTTTTACCAAGCATCAACTGAGCGTGGAACTCGGCAACGATTGCGCTGCTGTTTTTCCCCTCGTACCAATGAACTTGACGACCACCTGAGCGATACAGGTTTTTGATGATGTAGGGTTTTTCACCAGTCGGTCGCAAATTCATGAAAAACTCAATGGTCAAATCATCCAAGTGAGCATCAGCTAAAACAACCAGCTTGGCGTTGTAAACTAGATACTCAAGCACTTCCAGAATAGCCCCCGGTGTTCCTTGCAGGTTTTGGACTTCAGCAAGTGAGCGAGATACTGGCAGGCTTCATCAATAAATAGAATGTCATAAGCCTGTAAATCATTTGCCATTTTATACAGAGAATCCACGGTAATGCTGAGAGCTTTTACCTGACCCCAATCCCCGCAAGAAATCGCGGAGTACATTGCTGTTTGTAAGCGATCGCTGAGATTCTTGAGCAAAGTAACCCGATGCCCATTGTTCAAAAAGCTCAAGTTTGGGTTCTCTCTTCTGAGAACTGCCAAGATTTCAGTCTTTCCTGTTCCCATGTCGGAAACCAAACCAACTAACCCCGATTGAGGTAGGGAGTGAATTGCAAGTGAGAGATAACGGGTATTAACTGTCACATCGGGCTTGTACTTATGGAGTCCCCTGGCACGATTGATGAAAAATCTTTGCTTGTACTCGCTGATTCTCAAGGCATCAGCAATCATTGTGGTGACGGCAATACCTGCCTTTTTACCCAAAACTACAACCCAATCGTCAATTCCTTTTTCTGGCCCTGGCAGCAGCGCTACTTCACATTGGCAACAAAGTTCTACAATTGCAGAAGCTGTGCGGCGTGTGGCTTGAAAAATCTGCTGTTTGGTTTTGGGTTTGCTTTCGTAGTCGAATAGAACAACGAATTTACGCCCCTTTTGAGTCATTGGGACTAAATCAGGGTGCAGTCGTTCTAAATCCTCCTTGCCCACTCGACCATTCCAGATTCCAGGGAGTGCGATCGCTACAAATCCCAACGACAGCAAGCAACCAGCCTTCTTCTCGCCCTCTGTAAGGATTACAGGGATTTCGGGATGTGCCATTACCCAAGCCCAAAAACCTAACGCCTCTCCCTGGTCGGTAACGGTAATATGTTCTGGCATCGGCACGTCATAACGGAGTGATACCAACCGCCATAAATGTAGGGGCATTCTCAAGTAGGTAACTCGGTTGGGAGTTTTGGGTGGTGATTCGTACTTGACTGGCTTTTGAGTTTGCTGCTGTGTAGTCTTGTCCCATTCCAGTCTGGGGTAATCTGGTTTCATCCGTCCCCAGTCCATCGGTAGCCAGTCGTTAAGGGGGTCGAGTCCGCTTACCCACCATGCACCGGCCTCCGCGTGGGCATATCGTTTCAAGTAGCCATCACGCAGTCGCCCATCGTTACGTCTGGCAGTTTGAGGTAGGGCGCATAATAGATATTCATATATTGATGTCCCCGATAGAGAACGGACATTCAAAGCTGTTAACTTTGGGTCAACACCTGAACCAATAACCCATTCTTGCCAATGGCTTTGAGTTAGCTGGTCGTTTCCATTAGCTTCATTGATGCTAATTACATTGGTTTGTGCCATTTTGATAACCTCCGATAATGGTTGTATTCATCGGAGCTACCCACTGTTAATGGCTAAAGTAGCAGTGCTGATATCAAGTGTTGCCAATGGCTAACCACTTTATCTCTACTCAGTAAAGAAAAAATTTCAGATTTACAAGAAACCAATCGTCTTGACTAAAAGTCCTGAAATTAAGAGCATAAAACTCTCATGATTAGTTTTATAGGATTGATGTCACCTGATTAAAGCTGTGCTAACTTTACCTCAACTACGCAGACATTGTTAAACTGAGATTGTTATATAAACGGTTAGTAGCCTAATTGCTAGGCGTATGTCTTGCGTATGGGCAGCTAGCCGATTTCTTATTTTTTACTTGCTTCCAAAGCTGACCAAGCGGCTGGTGTAATGTTTGGAATTAGTTTATGAATAGTGAAAAATGCAGAAATCAGCCCTATGCTTTAGCTCAAGGCAAAATAAAACAGCTTTTAATTGAAAAAACAAAATATTCACGATGCTATCCTCATATACGAGGCATCTAGGCGTAAAATTCATCCCTAAATTATTTGCATCTAAGTAGCTCTTGCTGACATTCCGCTTTAAATCTAGAGTCGGGGAAAATTGTAGCGCCAGATGCCTTTTTTGCAATTTGTCCAAAAAAAGGCATAAAATATCCGACCCTGTATGCTAAGATTGCGAACAGGGGTCGAGTCAGTGAGGCCTCGTTAGTTCTTCAAACAATTTGGTGTCTGTCTGACCCGCCAAAGTCTTGGACATCAATACTGTTATCTAACGACTCCCCTTACCATTTTGACTATCCGAATATACTGCTAGTGTTATTGCCCCCTCCTTTTTGTATTGATTGATTTCAGTCTGATTTGCAGACTTACTTTGGTAAGGTTAGCATGAAAAGCTGCTTGACAGTATCAAAACAGGCTAATCTGTTTTGTTTTGCAGGCTTGCAAATACTCAAGCATTTGCCTGAAAAACAAATCCACTCGCGCTATCCACCCTTTCAATAGACAGTTAACTCTTGAAGCAGTGTGCTTAAGCAGTTGAGTAAGCCATTTTATCAACGGTGCTAGTTCATCTAGCACCGTTTCAGTTTTTTCTAATCGAGAACATATCTCTTGAACCATGTTTTCCTTTAATACTATTCGTGCGGTGTTTGGTGCTGTTCGGTTAACCATTGCAGTGCTAGCACTCTTAAAATGTGGCTCATATTCGTTTTCATGCTTGTGCAAGCCTGCTTGAGTTGCTCTCGTTCATCTTCCAGCATGAAAACCCTGACCTCTGCTGCACCTTCTTGGCGACTGGTAACTATTGGAATGCTCATAATAAGCTCTGTTTGACTAGCTGTGTTATACAAGCCTTGCTCATTAGTATAACATTCAGGCGAATCGCTGTGTGATACAGGTGAAGAGATTTCTTCTGTTAATTTTTGTGATGACTCTGGCTCAATAACTTTTTTGGAGGTTCTAGATACCCCTTTTGTACTAAGACTTCTTTTATAAGTTCGTCCAATAAGCTGCTAACAGTTTTATCCTCATCCTCTGCCCATCGCTCTAGCGCTTGTTTTACATAATCGCTCGTGACAAACATTACTCGTGGTCTTTTACCTGCTGGCATTTTTTAACTTTAAATTGTGTACCTCAGTCAAGACAGTAGCTAATTCTCAGATACTTAGCTACTGTCTGTCTGATTTTTTTTTGAAAAAAGTAAATTGTTTCTTATATTTGTATTGATAATTCTCTGAGAAAATGCTACTTTAAAGTTGTCAGCCAAAAACAGTCACCCAACAAAGGCAACAGAAGCCAGAAAGTGCTGCTTTGGCTAACCCCTAACTGGATGTGTGGATTTAAGGCGATTGAGCCTCTAAATTCTCCAAAGCCAGAAAAAACAAGACTTTAACAAACAACAGAACCATGACAACGACATACACCAATGCCAAAAATTGGCTAGTTCAGGCAGACTTGTTAGCCAAATCAGGGCTAACTGACCTTATCGCCGGAAAAGACTCAGGAGCAGGGTATGGCAAGGCAATCATCGGTGATTTTTCCATCATGATGCCAGCCGCATACTCACTTGTTCGCAACCGAAACATCATGCACCACGAAACCATCTCAAAAGATGGGGCATGGGTGCGTTATGTACAAGGTTCACGCCTGGACTTAAAAGATGTTCAATTCTTTTGGGGCAGTGCGGCTCTAGCCCAAAGTGACCACACCTTACTGCACGAGGATAAGGCGAAAAAGGCAGAACTGGCACTAGAAAGCATTCTTGCAGACTTAGCAGTTTTGAATATTCCTTCGGGGGTCAAGCTTTCAATTAGTTTGAGCAACCATAACCCCGAACGCTGGGCAAGTGAGATTAAGCGCAGAGTTGAAGGCACTCACACCTTTGAACATCTGCACCCTGTAACTCGTTCCATTGTCACCAAGACAGTTGACATCGTGGTGACAGGTATTTACCCCGAAGGGTTTGGAAGCATTGCCCACTGCTTATTCGGTGAAGCAAGTCTGGTGCTTGACCCCTCAGAATTAGCGATCGCTCTCGATATCGGTTCATCAACGTGGCTTGTAACTGTCTTTAATGGCAGTGGTGCAGTGATTGACCGTCACTTGATTGAAGGTGGAGCGGGTGAACTGCACACCATGATTGCAGAAGCGCTCGACAAGCGAAACGACCGAGTAAGTCTGCTGTCCAAGGATGTAAAACACTCACCCAGCTTAGTGAACCAGGGAATTATTGAAGGCACTTTCACTTATGGCGGCAACCACCTCACAGGTAAAAAGTTTGAAACCGAGTACAGCCAATGCCTAGATGAATGGTGGAGTACCAGGATTGAGAAATTCGCCAATTTCGTGACTGCTGGCAATTATCTAGACCGAGCGAAATACCTTGTCGCCTGGGGTGGTGGTGTTTCCTTGCCAGTGGTGGATCAAAACTTAGCCGGTTTAGGCTTTGTGGTCTTGAATAATCCCCAATTCATCAATGCCTTGGGGTTGAAACTATTAACTCAAATATCAATTGGAGCTTAATTAATGAACTACGAATCTCGGCGTATAACCATCTCCTATCTAGCAGTAATTGAATTGTGCAAGATGTTTGATTTACCGCAAGATGCGCCAACACAAGCATTATCAGCAGGTGTAGAGAAGCTGATTTTTCAACACGGTAATGTGCAAGCATCGCCCAAAGTTGAAACTTCACTTTCTACACAGCCCAATAAATCGGCACTTAGCGCAATGGTCACTAATTTCAAAGGGGCAGCATGACCAAATCCAGATTTAGAAACACGGTTTTAGGCATTGGTGCAACAGCAGCAGCGTTAGCCCTTGGCTACTTCGGAGTGCAGTACTTCGGTCGTAACAATATGTTCACCATCGCCGCAGCTGTCGGGGGTGGAGGGGCTATCAGCTATGTACTTCAAAGGCCGAGTCAGCCAGAAGCGCCAAGCACTGACCCAGAACCCCAACCCACACCAGTTAAAACCCAAAGGAGGAGAAACAAGTCATGAGCGACCAAGACACCCAAAAGACACAGCCAAGCCTAACAACAACCGAAATAATGACCATCATCCTCGGTTGCGAACAGATTCTTCGGTTCGTGCAAGCATCTCCCAATTACAAGCAAATCGAAGCCTCCGAAAGGTTCAGTACATCGAATGACTTAAAGATGGGCGATGCAGTCCAAGCCTTGATGGAGATTCACGAAGCAATCCTAAATATCGAGTTCTACTCTCAAGTTTGAGGAACTTATGTTAGAAACGACAACTTTGCAACGTAATCACCTGTACCAATTCCGTGGTCAACAATTGCGCTACAGCCATCGGTCTAATTGTCGAGTTAATGCGCCTTTCATATTCAATGACTCTAAGGGCAGAAGAAAAGAATTAAGTCAAAACCAAGTGCAGAGGGAGGTTTTTGAACTTGTTGAGTTTTGTGAGAACTGATGATGAAGCGATTGCCCCGACCGACCAAAGTAAGTGCAATCGCCCCACCCGAAAGTGCATCAAGTACACATCGTTACAAGGATCTTAACAGCATGGCACTCGATTATAGAAATCCCAATGATTGGGGACGCTGTTCTTTCACTGATAATGCTTTGAAACTCCAGCAATTTAAAGCTCTTAACCCAACAGCTACGAAGCGCGAAATAAATAGTTTTCTTTGCAGCCTTTACTTACCCCTCACCGGAACCGAATTCTTAGCAACTCATGAAACCATTGATGACCATCCATACTCTGCTGCATTTGGTCAATTCTTGGGTAATGGGATTGACGCGGACATTGCAAATATCTTGGCGTTTGGCTCCAACAGATTTGATTTAATCTCTGATGATTTTGACGACCCCGTAAGGCAACTAGCAACGAGAATTTATAGCCGATTTGAAGACATGGGGTATTGGGATGAATTGCCCTCAGATGAAGGTGATATCGACTACGACAACATACCTTATTAGGAGTGTCAGCAATGGACTTTGCAATACGTAATCCGGTACTTGGTCATGCAAGTCATATTGACGAGAAGGCGCAATCTTGGGGAGGGTTTGAGTCTGATATTCTGGGCTATCTTTCGGATATAAATAAGCTCGAACAGTTTGCGGATTATGCGAATAATGCCCAAGAATTATCAGATAGGTTAGAGCCTTTCTTAGACAACGCCAAGGTCGTCTTTGAGGCGATGGAGAAGCTGACCAAAGGACAAGTTACCTGGGTCGAACTTCGTAAACAATATGGCTCTCATGTTGCGGGTGCTATCGCCAAAATTCGCAAACTAAACTCCGAGTTTGATTCGGAGATGAGTAAAATAGATGCCCAAGATAGAGCCGACTTGTTGCGGATTGACCAAAAGCGTAAACACGCTTTAACTGAAGTTGCAGCCCAATTACATCAAGATTTACAAGCTGAACTTTGGCGGCATGAAAACAAGATTAGTGGCATAGAAAACAGGCAAGTTGTGCAAGCCGAAAGGCAAGCAATTACTACGGGATTAAGAGAGAAACGCCAACAACTTTTAGCCCGTGCGAGGTATGGCTCAAGGGCTTTAGAACCCAATCAAGCACCCCAAGAAGTCATACCAGTTACTAGCCAAACTTCTGCACCAGCATCTAGTGTTTCTGCAACAGGAACAGTTCGCGGTTGGGGTGCAATGTTGGGTAACTTGTGGCAGAAATTAGGCGATAGATAACTATTAGTTGAAAGGACACAGGCTGATGCTAGTAAGGAAACGAAATGAAGATCCTCATAGCGTCAGCCCTTTTTTACATGAAGGGCTGGCACAAACACCACAATCAACTAAGCAGCATCAACAACCCGAACAGTTACCACCACTGCCAGAAAATAACAGAGGTAGAACATTTAGACGTGCTGGTAATGCCTGTGAAATTGTCGCTGGCAGTTGTCTAAACAGTGCAGTAATTTTCACTTTTCATCTGTTGCAAGTTCACCCAGTTGGAATGTTCTTAGCTGTGGGTACTGCACACCTGTACTTTACTGCCACTGCAACAGGTGAAGGGTTCAATAATTTCGTCACTAATTTAATGACTGGTTGCAGTGCATCACTGGCGTTATTATGTGCGCTTTCCGACCCGTTGGGTGAGTGGAATGAAGCGAGAACTTCTACTAGTACAGTTAAGACTTCTATTGAGTCGGTTTATAAGCCAAAAACTGCTGAATCTTCAAGTTGGATGGATGGTGCAGGAGTGGGCATATTTCTAGCGATATTAATGATTTTTCTATTTGGTGGTAGTCAGAGGAAATGAATTATTTAACCGACAAACATAAACAGTTATCCGAGTCCCAACAATCGGGTTTAATGAAGTGGTTCGGACAGTTACCGATGGATAAAAAAGCTGTTGCAATTGGGCTGAGTTTAACTGTAGGAATTAGCTCGGCAGCGATGGCGTGGAAAGGGGAGTCAAGCGACCGAATTTATTTTTGTGTCAAAACCCCAAAGAAAACATTGGTATGTCAGGACAAGAATAACAGACCATTTCGCATGACCCCATTTTATTGGTCACAGTGGCAGTTAGAAGGAATGCCGCGCCAAGTAGTGCGTAACCCAGCTATGGGGGTAAACGGACTGGTGAAAGCGACTAACGCATATAAGCCTTTTTGGGCGTTTGGGGGATTCCTGGGGTTTGCGCTTGCGGGGTGGATGCTCCGCCATTGTCAAAATGAGGAGAAGCAGAGAGCAGTTTTTGAAGACATCGCCCAAAAACGGGACGCAGCAAAGGCAGAGATGGCCGCACGTTCCGAGCTACTAGAGAGTTGCCGAGACGTTGCGATCGCAGAAGTCCAACTACAGGCGGATTTGGATCTAATCGCTAACGATCGCACTGTTGATATCCAAAAAGCTGAGATTTACGCCCACACCGAGATTGAAGTTACCCAAATGGAGGCAACTGATGCACTTTTCGAGGCGCAGACGGCTGGGATGACCGAAGAACAGAAGGCAGAGTACATCAAGCAGTTGCGTGAGATGAAAACCCCTTATCTGCAAGGGAGCCAAACTTTACAGGGGACGATTGACCCCAACGATAAGGTTACTGGAGATGAACAGGGCGCAATCGCACCGGGAGCAACCCCAACAGGTGATTACCTTCACCCATCAGAAGCTCTTGCCCTGAATACTTTGCAAGCCCTAGCCAGAGCCGATAGTTCTACTGCTTTAGTCGCCGCGCCGGGAAGCGGTAAATCAGTAACCCTCAATTACTTAATTGGGCGGATTTTGGCTGATTCCCCAGGGGCGGACATCTGGGTAATTAGTGCTAAGAATGATAGTTTCTGTGGTTTACGGGAGAAAGAGAGAGTAATTGTTTTTGACGGGGAAAACCCAGACCTAGCCAAAGAGGTAATTGACAACTTTTACACGGACTACAAACAGCGTAAACAGCTACCAGAATCAAAACGCGAATCCTTACCACCATTGATTCTCATTCTGGATGATTGGTTAGTGATTGCTGACTCTTTAAGCAAGCTTTACTCTGATTGGAATTATGGGAGTAAATTACTTGATGTTTTACTGATTGGTAGAGAGTTTAATACTAAGTTCATTGCCTCCCTACAGTCTTTTAATTTGGCGGCTTTGGGCATTGAAAAGATGGATGCCCAAACTCGTCTCTGTCTCAATTTATTGTTGTTAGGTAACAGGTATATCAAGAACGGAAGGGAGCAAGAATCTTATGGGGTGCTGGAGTTAATTTTAAATAGAGGTGACATTATCCCAGGGAAGCAAGAGCGGGAGCAAATTAAATCTAAATACTTGGATATTAAAGCAGTCTCTTATCAAAACTTGCGTCCAGTAATGATTGCTTCCGTTGGGGGTTTTGTTGTGGCATTAATGCCAAAATTATCTAATCAAGTCAAGCCGATTGCTTCGGAGCAGGAATATCTAGATAGAGTATTTGACCTGGAATTTAATTTAAGTCCGACTCACCAGATACATCCTAAACCATTATCTGAAGTGGCTAACAAGATTTATGAATACTTCCAGAATGTGAAGTCGAAAACGCCAAAAACATTACGTGATTTGAAGAAGGCAGATAGGTTATCTGGTTATAAGGAGCAAGAATTAATTGATGGTTTAGCTGAATTAGTAGAGAGGGAGAAGATAAATTGTGACGGCAATGATAACTACTCCCTACCTGATTGGTGAAAGTCCTGCCGTGATGCCGTGGTCATAAAAAGGAATGTCTTACTGGCTTTTCTGAGTGGACACGGCATCACGGCACAATCACGGCAATCCCTGCCCTGTATAGGTCGTAGCCTACGGCACTGCTACGGCAGCACGGACACCCACGGCAGAAGCATCAATAATAAGTCTGCCAATAAACAGCCATTTATTATTAGAGGATTAATCAAATCATGCTGAAAATAGTAATTGTTGAACCAGAAACATTCACGCTCTTGGGCATCAAAAGTGCTATTGAACAATCTCCAGATATAGAAGTAACTGGTGATGCCTCCAGTGGAAAGCTAGGGTTTCAGTTAATTGAACAGACCAACCCTGATGTTGTGTTAGTAGATTTACTCTTACCCGACATGAGTGGTTTAGAACTGACTAGCTCAATCAAAAGGAAAACTAATAGTAAAGTGGTGATTTTTACTAATCAGACTCATTCCGACTTTATTAAGTCAGCTTTCCGTCATGGTGCTGATTCTTATATGCTCAAAAGTGCTGATATAGAATTGATTGAACTAGCCATCAAGAGAGCTTACTTTGATGAATGCCTGCTTGACCCAAAGCTGGCTAAAAAACTGTTAAAAAACCTTGATAAAAATAGATATATTGACCCTAGTTTTGCTGATAAAAACTTGCTTGACTCTCCCACCGAACGACAAATACAAGTCCTGCGTTTACTGGCTCAGGGTTTAGGTTTTGAACAGATTGCCAAAGAAATGTTTCTCTCTGTTAGTACAGTCAAACATTACGCCAGCGATTTGTACAGTAAATGGCACGTCAAGAACAGTTATGAGGCGATAAAAAGAGGGGCGATGCTTGGTTATATAGACTATAACTTGATTGTGAATGAATGATGTATTGGTGAGGATAGCGAAAGGATTAAGTTGGGGAGTGGTGGGGTTTAATTCTGATGCCAAAAACCAAGAGCAAAATCTATTTGTGGGGTGGATACACCGAATTTCTTATAGTATCTCTTGATTACTTACCCGTGTTATAGTACATTAGTTCTATGAAATACCTCCTTAGCTAACCAAAAATCAAACCCCGCTTTTTTCGTGGGGTTTATTTTTGTACAAAATCTCTATGTCCCTAACACTACTAGCCCAATCGTTGCTGCAATACGCCCAGATCGGACAGGAAGAACATCGGCAGTCATAGGCATCACCGTGCCAAAAAAGGTTTTTTGTACGCTAAGGAAAATTCTGAGCCAATGCCACGCAGAGTTGTTGCGCGGTCTTGGCTCTGCAAATGCGCTCTAAAACTGGCTTTGAGATGCAAAGTAAGAAACGTAATCATCAACGTTTCTTAAACCAAACTTCTAGTTGCTTCTCTATCTAATGAAATATTACCTCAGAAAGGTAGGGCGGAAACTATTGCTGTACAAGGATTACAGCCTTAGCGTACAATTTTACCCTTTTGGCGCGGTGATGCCAGAATCTTCAGGACAGGAATAGCCATAGCTATGCTTAACGAGATAGCTGCTTCTCTACGCCCGTTATACGTAGTCGATACTTGTACAACTCCTTACTAACACCAAAATAATCGGCCGCAGCTTCAATATCCATCTTCTGACGATGACTGCCAGCGATAGCAGGTCTAGGGAGTAAGAGACAAGCACCCAACCAATCGGCTTCGGCCTCCTGGCGCTTATCAAATGTACGAAAGCCTATGCCAGTGCTATCAGATACGATGATCTGGGATGATTCATGGTTAAGAATGATGTGAGCCTGCTCGTGCATCAGATCATTGGATTGGCGGGCAACTGAATGGGACGGATTGAGTACGATAATGTCTTTTGTTCCTGAGCGGACGGTAACAGCAGACCATTCATCGCCCTCCGTTGATTGAAGGTAACGAAGCGTTTCACGGGGTAAGCCTGGCACATTGGCGAGTTCCCAGATAAATACATTTAAATACTTTGCAAGTTCGCGTGCAGGCAACGGGTCTGTATCTTTCAGACCTAAATGTGACCTGACCTGAATCGCAGTGTTCTCGCATCGTGATTTGAAACCCCGGACGAACAGTGCTTCATCATTTTTTGATATTGGGCCGATCATTCGTCATCCTCTGCCACGGCAGCTTGATGAATAGCAAGAATTAATGCACCCAAATGTTGCGCGGTCTTTGGACTCATTGTCTTGCCTGCCTTAAAGTGAGCAAGCATGACCGTTTGGTTGGGCTTGGATGTAGTTTCTGTTTCTCCCTGCTCCTTGTAACCCAGAACCTCGCCAGGATCGACTCCAAGCCAGGCACAAATTTTTGTAAAGGAGTCTAGATCAGGCTGTTTTCCTGCCTCTACTCGTGATAGGGTTGCCGCACTGATATTCATTTCTGCCGCAACTTGTCTCAGTCCTCTGCTACCCCTTCGTTTCTTGATGAGGGGGCCAAGTTGCTCAAGTGTAAGCCTAGCCATAAAAAATCCTTTCGTTTTTGTTTCACTATTGCAACACTGTTGCAGAGGTGATATAATAGATTTGAATCACTGAAGCAACGTTGTTGCAGAGATGGAATAGTTTCACTCTATCACGATTAGCATCAGGGGTTTGTATTGTATTAGCTATTTTGGTGTGAGGATTTAATGATGAACGAAAAAGAACACAAGCATGATGTAGGGCATAGTAAAGTCCGTGTCCATATAGATCGTAAGCAGTACGAGTCGCCGAATCCAACAACAGGTTCAGCGCTTTATGTACTTGGGCACGTTCCTCATGGATTCGAGCTGTTTCAGGAGGTAGAGGGAAAGCAGGAAGATAAAGTCATCCCGAATGATGGAAATGAGATTCATCTCAAAGAAGACGAGCATTTTTATAGCACTAAAGAATTCAAGATCATCGTGAACGGTCGTCCCAAAGAGGTTACTTCAAAGGAATTATCGTTTACCGAGATTGTCTCTTTGGCATTTAGTAATCCTCCGACAGGCGAAAACATCCTTTTTACAGTTACATACGAGAAGGGCAAAGGCAGCAGGCCTGAAGGAACTCTAGTCGAAGGACAATCGGTACATATTAAAAATGGGATGATCTTCAATGTCACAGCAACTGATAAGTCGTAGCATTGACTTAAAGCGTCTACAAGATGAAGGCTTTGATCTGGAGATCAACTCAGGCTATCTACTGGTCAAAAATATTCCGTATTTAAACTCCAACCGAGAAATCAAATACGGGATGCTTGTTTCAGAATTGACTCTTGCTGGCGATGTAACCACTAAACCTAGTACACACGTTATTGAGTTTGGCGGTGATCATCCTTGCCATAAAGACGGGACAGAAATAACTCAGATCAAACATGCGAGTACAAGAAAGCAACTCACTCAGGGAGTTGAAGTTCAACATACGTTTTCAAGCAAACCTCCTCAAGGCTATTCAAACTATTATGAAAAGCTGACTACGTATATCGCTATTATTTCTAGTCCTGCACAAGCAATTGATCCGGCTGTCACAGCAAAGAATTTCTCAGTTATCCAATCGGAGGAAGGAGAATCGCCATTCTGTTATCATGATACCGCATCAAGTAGGGCGGGTATCAATCTAATTTCTCAGAAATTAGCACTGGAAGATGTTGCTATTATTGGCTTAGGTGGAACGGGAACATACGTGTTGGATCTAGTAGCCAAAACTCCTGTCAAAAGAGTTCATCTATTTGATGGAGATAAATTATTTCAACATAACGCATTTAGGTCTCCAGGTGCGCCATCAATTGATGAACTGAGGGAAATTCCTTATAAGGTAATTTACTTCAAGGAACTGTACTCCAAAATGCATCAAGGTATTGTTCCTCATGCTTTCTATATTGAGGATGAAATAAGCGTTAATTATTTAAAGGAGATGAAGTTTGTATTCCTTTGCCTTGATAGAGGTACAGCAAAAAAACTAATTATTGAAAAATTAGAAGAATTTGGCATTCCTTTCATTGATGTCGGAATTGGTGTGAATTTAGTTGATGAATCGTTAGGGGGGATACTAAGAGTCACGACTAGCACTATAGAACAGCGTGAGCATATAAATAAAAGAGTTTCTTTTTCAGACAATAACGGTAACAACGACTATGCTCAAAATATTCAGATTGCTGATCTGAATGCTCTTAATGCAGCCTTAGCTGTAATAAAGTGGAAAAAAATATTTGGATTCTATCGAGACTTCAACGGGGAACATAATACTACATATACCATAGATGGCAATACACTAATTAACGAAGACCAGTTAGAAGGCTGAAACAGTGCTTAGACACGAATTTGTTGAATATATTCCTGATAACCTCAATGACAACACTATCTATGTGTCTATAAAGTTTGGAACCGTAGCTCATAAATGTTGCTGCGGATGTGGAAATGAGGTTTTTACTCCACTAAGCCCAACCGATTGGAAGTTAATCTTTAACGGTAAATCAATTTCGCTTGAGCCTTCAATTGGTAACTGGAGTTTTGAGTGTAAGTCTCATTATTGGATCAGACATAATGATGTTATATGGGCTGTCCAATGGTCACAAGAAGAGATTGACGCTGCCAGAATATATGATCGTTCTGCAAAAGAGAAATACTTTGAAGATGCTTCTAGTAACGTGATGACAGAGAAACCAAAGAGCGATAAACAAAAGCAAAGTTCTTGGATGAAATTGAAACAGTGGTGGTTGCAGTATTGGAAGTGACTGTAATAATATACCGCCCAAGAATGAGGTAGGGAGACTTTTAGTACATGAATATATCCGAAGATACCTTTGTTTCTTGGTCGAGGGGGCCTAGCCAAACAGAGTCTGATAAATGTGAGAACGCAGAGAGAATTGTTCGCAAAGCGATCAAAGCTGATGTTAAACTATCAAGCCTAGACATTTCCGTTTTTGCTCAAGGCTCTTACCGTGCCCGCACAAATGTTAGACAGAACAGTGATGTAGATATATGTGTCCGCTATAACTCAGCATTCTTTCCAGACTATCCCAGTGGTACTACACGAAACACGTTTGGTAATGTGGGTAGTGCTATATCCTTTGCTGAATTCAAGAATATGGTTGAGCAGGCGTTAGTCAATTACTTTGGTAGAAATGGGGTTACACGAGGTAATAAAGCTTTTGATGTTCATGCAAACACTTACAGAATTGATGCAGATGTAGTGCCTACTTTCGAGCATCGACACTACACAGGAAGATGGAACACAGATGGCACTCCTCACTACATTTCAGGTGTTGCCTTCAAGCCGGATAACGGTAGTTTGATACAGAATTGGCCTCAGCAGACTTACGATAATGGGGTAAATAGAAATAATAGTACAGGCCGGAAATATAAACGGGTTATTCGCATTTTGAAACGTCTCCGAGACAAAATGCAGAGCGAGAACGTATCAGGAGCCAAAAACATTTCGTCGTTTCTTATCGAATGCCTGGTTTGGAATGCTGCATTGGAAGCATTCTCAAAAGAGTCATACACAGAAATTCTTCGATATATCATTGTAGACATCTGGAGTCGCACACGTAAAGATGAAGATTGTTCTGAATGGGGTGAAGTAAATGAATTGAAGTATCTCTTCCGCAATTCTCAACCGTGGACTCGCCAGGAGGCGAATAATTTTCTCCAAGCAGTCTGGAATTATATTGGATATACATGAAGAATCTGAAAGCCAAATCATTTGCATATTTTCTTTTTGCACTGTTTGCGATTTGTTTTATCGGTGTCGCACTTGTCACAGGTGCAGAGATTACAGACATCTGGAGTGCATTGAAGATTGCCTATAAAACAATTCCAATTCTGGTGATTTTATGGGTAGGGTTTGTCACCTATGCTTGGAAATGGCGAATTTTTCAGAAGTGGCTTGTTCCCTTCCCTTATATTGAAGGGACTTGGCAAGGAAGCATACAAACGACCTGGAAGAATCCGCAGACTGGGGAGACTCCCGGCCCCATACCCACAATTCTCACAATTAAACAGTCCTTCACTCATATTAGTTGTGTTATGCGTACAGCAGAGATGACAAGTCGAAGTTACTTCGCCGACTTCTGGCTGGATAGTGATGAGCAATTACGAAAGCTTGGATATTGCTACACGAGTTCTCCCTCTATATCAGTTGCAGAACGTAGCCAGCCCCACGATGGCACAATTGCTTTAGAGATAATCGGTAATCCTGTAGAAAAACTTCATGGTATTTACTGGACTACGAGAAAAACAACAGGTGAAGTTACCTTAAGATTTCGTTGCCGTGAAAAACTTGACGAATATCCATCTGATCTAGGCGATCATCCGATGAAAGGTAGGGCGGAAACTATTGCTGTACAAGGATTACAGCCTTAGCGTACAATTTTACCCTTTTGGCGCGGTTATGCCATCGCCTGACTTGCGCCAAAATTGATATCAACTCTGATATCAATGCCCCATCTATTAAAGCGATCGCACTCTTGGCGGGCGGTTACGCCATCGCTCTGGGGAGTGCTTCACCGCAGCTATGCCAAAGTAGTGCTAAAAATCAGCAATCAAGTCGCCACTACAAGGAGTAACCCCCAAGCCTTGTATAGAAAAGATAGATATTTGCCAAACTTATCAATGGGGGTAAAATTGGGATTTTGAGGGTGTGAATGATAAGCGTGGCTTAACTGAGGCAATTTAAAGCGTGGATATTCACGACAGAATCAGGGTTTGGGACGATGAGAACTGTTGGTATTTCAACGTATAATACGAACAGTGTAAGAAAGCCAAAATGCTGGTACGTCGTAAGAATAAGGATTACAGGTCACGGGAATATCTTACAGTACGTGAGGTAAACAGCATACTGCGAGCGGCAAAAGTTTACGGACGGTACAAGGTGAGGAATTATGCGTTGATACTGTTAATATTTCGCCACGGGCTGCGGGTGTCGGAGGCTTGCGATTTGCGATGGGATGCGATTTCGTTTCTGGATGAGGAGATTTTTATCACGCGCAAAAAAGGGAGTGATAGCGGTGTGCATCCGTTGCCTGTGGATGAAATCGAGGCATTGAAAGAATTAAAGGAATTAAATATTGGTGGTAATTACGTTTTTATTGGGGAAAGGGGAGAGAGGTTAACCTCGGCTGCGGTACAAAGATTGTTGACTAGGTTGGGGGAAGTAGCTCTGTTAAACATCAAAATCCATCCGCACCAGTTACGCCATGCTTGCGGTTACTACCTTGTGAATGAAGGGCATAGTACCAGATTTATTCAGGAATTTTTGGGGCACAGGGACATCCGCCACACGGAAAAATATACCAAAGTTAATTCCAAACGCTTTTCTGGCATCAAGTGGAACACAATTGATGAGTAATGAAATTAACTGATAATCGCGTCGAATACCTGTGCGCGGGTGGGCATTGAAGGCGTTAGTACCCACAGTTTCAGGAGGACTGCGTTAACTAGGATGAGCGATGCCGGGATACCGTTGCGCCACATTCAGGAGATATCGGGGCATCGGACTTTGGCAGCTTTGGAGCGATATTTGAGGGTGACTGAGAAGCAGAAACAAAATGCCATCTCTGCTTTGGACTTTTGAACTAAGCAGATTCAAAATACTGTACGCTACACTGCGGAGAATCCCCGGCGGTTTGAGCATTTTGATTGGCAGTGGGAGTAGCCTTTTTGATGAGATTTTCATCGACTAACATCATTGGCTGATAGGATATTAGCTTGAGAGTAAACTATTTAATTACTTGGAACTAGTAACATCCGCGCCTCAATTCCTTCCCAGATTGTGGGGGACACTCGCACAGATGCTTTTTTGCAATGAATAGTAAGGTAGTTGGCGTAAAGATAATTGTCCAGTGGTTTGACATTTTTCAGGGAAAAATTGATTATATCTGGGTTGAGATTAAAAGCATTGAGTAAGGTTTGTTTGAGCTACTCAAAAAATGTCAGGCGCATTTCCAGTGGTTGTTCATTATCAAGAATTTTATCTTTTAGTTCTTTGAGTTCGCTACAGCTAAAGTCCACTCAAGTGAACTGGATTTTTTATAGAGTCCTCTAAAGAGGACTTGTGCTATGAGACTTGGAATTTATTCCGATGCGGTATTTTGCGCCTTTATGTGAGCTTTTGATACTATTATCAACAGTGACAAAATATTGAATCATTTATGTTTGAAAAGAATACAGACGTTCGGCGAATTTGGTTCATAGTCTTACTAATTATGTTTTTTCAGTCTATAATAGGAGTTATTTTAGCATCTGTAATTATTCCAGGTTTATCCACAGAACAGAGGCTAGATTATGGTATTAAAGCTTTAACAACTACCGGCACAATTTTTGCTGGAATTGCTGTATTTATTAACGCTTTCTATACAGGCAAAAATTCTGAAGCTCTAAATAAAAGTGCTATGGCTGCCTTAAAAAATGCTGAGGCTGCACTCAAAAATGCTGTAATCGCAGAAGACAAACAAATCACAGAACGCTTTGCAAAAGCCATTGAGCAGCTTGGCAGTGAAAAAATTGAAATGAGATCAGGCGCAATTTATACGTTAGAGAGAATTGCTAAGGATTCTGCAAAAGATCACTGGACAATTATGGAAGTCCTTACTGCGTTTGTGCGAGAGAATGCGCCGAGGAAGCCAGATGAAGAGAACACACAGCAAACGCCAAAAATTTGCACTGATATTCAAGCAGCCGTCACTGTTATTGGACGACGTAATTACGAAAATGACAAAAAAAATCAAAGCCTTGATTTAAGCAATATCGATATCCAAGGTGCTAACCTCATTGGAGCTAACCTGCAAGGGGCATTCCTCGGTGGAGCTAACCTGCAAGGGGCATTCCTCATTGGAGCTAACTTGCAAGAAGCAATCCTCTATAAAGCTAACTTGCAAGAAGCAATCCTCTATAAAGCTAACTTGCAAGAAGCAATGCTCAGAGAAGCTAACCTGCAAAAGGTAAATATCATTGGATCTCATCTACAAGGCGCAATTCTCTACACAGCTAACCGGCAAGAAGCCATCCTCAAAGAAGCTAAACTGCAAGATGCTGTAATCCTCGGTGTAGATACACTGCGAAGGGTACTCCTCGGTGTAGCTAATCTGCAAGAGGTACTCCTCGGTGTAGCTAACCTGCAAGAGGCATTCCTCAGTGGAGCTAATGGAGCTAACCTGCAAAAGGCAGACCTCAGTGGAGCTTACCTGGAAGGAGCAGATTTAAAAGGAGTGAAAAATCTAGAACAAAAGCAGATTGACTCAGCTAGGGGCGATCGCACCACTATTCTGCCAGATCATCTAGAATATCCGAAACATTGGCAATAACTTTCAGGAAATTTAAAATATTTATAGAAATCTAATATTAAAAATCACAGTCCAGTTAATGGTGACGTGGCGGCGGATTGTCCAAATCCTTTTATGTCTTGATTGAGACTTCAAATTCCGTAAAAACTTTGGCTTGCTCTAAGACTAGTTCCATAGCTAGTGCCTCCATATCGGGGGGATAACCATATTGACGGAGCAGCCTTTTAACTGCAACTTTCATTCGGGAACGGACACTTTCTTTAAGATTCCAGTCGATAGAGGCATTTTTGCGAATCCGATCTACTAGCACGATCGCTAATTCTCGCAGTTTATCAACACCCATTACATCCTGTGCGCTTTGGTTTTGTGACAGCGCATCATAAAAGGCCAGTTCATAGGGTTCTAGTCCCAGTTCTTCACCCCTGGCATTGGCAGCTTTCGTATCTTTTGCCAGTTCCAGCAGTTCTTCTAAGACATCCCCAACGGTGATAACTTGGTTGCGATAGCGGCGTAGAGCATCTTCTAACATTTCCGAGAGTTTACGACTTTGGACAATATTTGTCCGACTGCGAGTTTTAACTTCATCCTTGAGTAGTTTTTGCAGCAGTTCTACCGCAAGGTTTTGGTGTTCCATGCCCCGCACTTCTGCCATAAATTCATCGGAGATGATGGAGATGTCAGGATTTTTAATACCAGCCTCATCAAAGATGTTAATCACTGCATCGGATACCAACGCTTGATCTACGACTTGACGGATGGCGGTTTCGATGTCTTGGTTGCTGAGTCCACTACCATCACCGCCGCTTTCTAGTTTTCTGAGGCTGGCTTGGATGGCTTGGAAAAATGAGATGGTTTCTGATGCGGCGATCGCTTGGGGATGGGGGACGGCGAGAGAATGGGCTTTAGATAGGGCGATAACTTCACTGAGAAATCTATCTTTGATGTTTGGCGCAGCTACATAATTGGTGGCATTTTTGAGGATATTGAGTTTTTCGCCAGTGTCAGCATCAAAATAATGCTGATAGGTAAAGCCTGACATGATTTGCTCGACGATTTCCAGTTTGGCTAGGAGTAGTCCCACTGCCACATCTTGATTGAGGGTGAGGTCGCCTTTACCGCCACTTTGAGAATAAAAGGATAGGGCTTTTTTGAGTTCGGTGGCTAGTCCCAGATAATCCACAATCAAACCGCCTGTTTTTTCAAAATAGACGCGGTTAATCCGGGCGATCGCTTGCATTAAATTATGACTTTTAAGCGGTTTATCAATATACATGGTGTGCAGACATGGGGCATCAAAGCCTGTGAGCCACATATCGCAGACTATGGCTAATTCTAGGGAGTTTTCGGGGTCTTTGAGGCGTTGGGCGAGGTTTTGACGTTGGGCTTTGCTGGTGTGATGTTTAACTAAATTACCTTCATCGGCAGCAGAGGTAGTAATTACAACTTTGATTTTGCCTAAGTTGAGATCCTCACTGTGCCAATCAGGGCGGAGTTGAATTATGGCATCGTAGAGGTTAACGGCGATTTGGCGGCTCATGGTAACAATCATGGCTTTGCCTTTGTTTACCTGTTGCCGTGCCTCGAAGTGGGTGACAATATCTTGGGCAATCTGTTTTATTCTTTTAGTAGAACCAACAATCGCTTCCAGTTTTGTTTGTTTAACTTTGGCTTTTTGGGTAGTGCTAAGTTCTTCAAAGCTCAGGTCTTCGTCTAGCTCATCTAGGAGTTGTCTACCTGCTGCGTCTAAATCAACTTGTACTAAGCGGCTTTCGTAATAAATCGGCACGGTTGCCCCATCTTTAACGGCTTGGGCGATGTCGTAGATGTCGATATATTCACCAAAAATAGCGGGGGTGTTTTTGTCGGTTTGCTCTACAGGTGTACCAGTGAAGCCGACAAAGGTAGCATTGGGTAAGGCTTGTCTAATATATTTTGCAAAGCCGTATTTGGTGCGTTTACCAATCACGTTACCTTCAGCATCAAGGACGTTAACTTGTTTAGCTGTGAAACCGTATTGGCTGCGGTGGGCTTCATCAGCCAGGACAATGATATTAGGGCGAGGGCTGATTTGGGGATAGAGGGTTTCGCCATCAGCCGGGGAAAATTTCTGGACGGTGGTAAAAATGATACCGCCTGAGTTGGTGTTGAGCAGTTGGCGGACTTGTTCTCTATCTCCTGCTTGTTGGGGGTCTTGTCTAAGGAGTTGTTGACAGCCTGCGAAGGTATCAAATAGTTGATCATCTAAGTCATTGCGATCTGTCAACATGACGATGGTGGGGTTCTGGAGATTTTGGTTTAAAACCAGTTTTCCTGCCAGAAATACCATTGAAAGGGATTTACCACTTCCTTGGGTATGCCAAAGTACACCGCCTTTGCGTGCGCCTTCTTGGGATGAGGCATTAATGATAGATTCGACAGCTTTATTAACGGCGTAATATTGATGATATGCGGCGATTTTTTTAATGGTGGTAATGCTAACTATGCCTGTTTTCAGGTCTTCGGTTTTGGACTTTTCAAATACGGTAAAGTGACGAATTAAATCTAGTAAAGTTTGCTTGTTGAGTAGCCCGTTAGTTAAAATTTCTAGTTCGTTAATCTGGTTTTCGCCTGTAGGGTTTTTCCATGTGGAGAAGCGGTTAAACCCAGCCGTAAGTGAACCAGCACGGGCGGATAGTCCATCTGAAATTACTAATAGGGCATTGTAGGTAAATAGGCTAGGAATTCTGCATTTATAGGTTTTGAGTTGGTTATAGGCGGCGTTAAGATTGGCTTTTTCATTGGCGGCGTTTTTAAGTTCGATGACGACGAGGGGTAAGCCGTTAATGAACAGGACAATATCGGGGCGGTGGTTATGGTTGTCTTCAATGACTGTAAATTGGTTTACGGCGAGAAATTCGTTATTTTCGGGGTATTCCCAGTCAATTAATTTAACAGGTTCGCCTCTGGTTTCGCCGTTTTTTTGATATTCAACGGTGATGCCTTCTATGAGGTATTTATGGAATATTTCGTTGTTGTTGAGTAGGTCGGAACTAGCAATATTAAATATTTCCCGTTGTGCCTGATATTGGGCATCATGGGGAATGGTGGGGTTAATTCTTGATATTGCCTGTGGGAGTCTATCTTTTAAAATTACTTCACCGAAGGTTTCTCGCTCTTGCTTGATGCCTTCTGGTTGGATGTCGTAGCCGTTGCTGTAGCTATAACCAAGGTTTTGCAAGAGTTTGAGTTGGTATTGTTCGATTTCGTCTTCGGTGAGGTATTTCATAATAGTAAAGATTCAAGTATTTGAATTGATATATCAAAAATATTTCGTTCTATTTTAATTTCGCAGGATTGGTCAGCAATCACTTCAAATATAAAATAGTTGGGTTCTTCTGCTTGTTTCTTGTAGAAAAGAATATGAGGGTATCCATTGTGAAGATAACCATAAGCAAAAGGAGATAAGCAAATAATTTGATTATTGGCTATTAACTTACAAAACAATCGATATTCCTTCAAATTATCGATGTTTTTTTGTATAAAATTATTGTCTAAAATTAAGTCATGATTTCTTTTTTTTAATGAATGCCCATCGAATTTTAAAAATCTTATATCAGTAAGGCTACTAAGAGTATTTTTATATTGAATTAATGATATAGACTCTAGCTTCTTTACTTCAAAAAGCAAATCTATGACTTTCGATATAAGTAAATTGTATTTATCTTCAGCTTGAGATTCTTCTAAAGCTGCAATATGCGAAAAGGAATTTCTTTCATCATTTAATTCACGTAATTTGCCAATCACAGAAATTGGAACAATTTCACCAATTATAAGATTGAATGTATTTAGATCATTATATTCTAAAATTTTTTCAATGATTTCTAGTTTACAGCCTAGCCTATCTGATAACAAACCATTTCCATTCAACCTAATTCTGGCATTATTAAAAATACGCAATGTGGATAAACTTAGTCTCCTATCGATAATTTCTCCAATAGCTATAGCGTAGAGAATATATATCAAAGATTCCCAAGTACTACGGAGTAAATGTAATCTTTGATTATTATTTTCATAGCCGTGGTATGTTCTTTCAAAATAGAAAGCTATAGGTGCAGGAAATCTTTCCATCACCCTTTCTGGAAATGCTTCTTTTTGTTCTGTTAGATATTCATTATAGGCTTCAATATAAGCCTGTATATCCATTTCAAAAAGAATTAAACTAGCAGGAGATGAAAAGTTTTCTATTTGAACTTCTTCATATTTTTCGTCTAAATAATCATTAAATTCTGGATTATCGTTATACTGCATAAGTAGGTGGACGTGGATATTTATCTTTAGGATAAGGCAGGAGGAAAGAGAGTTAGTTACATATCAACGCGGAGTTGACCACTCATTAGTTTAGGTAATATGGCATCACGGGTTTTAGTTAGAGTTTGGATTTGATTAAAATTTATTAGTATTTTGTCAATAGTTGCTGTGGCTAGGGCTGAAAATTTATCAATTAATTCAAAATCTGGAATCACAAAACTATACTCACAAATTCTTGATGGTGACGTATGGCGAACCGTAGAACCTGATGACGTTCCTAAAATATGAGATCGATATTCTCTACGACATAAAAGAAAATATAAAAATGTTTTGTCGATATTATTATTTTCTACCTTTCCTATCCTTTGGTTATGTAAAAATACTTTTCCTTTAATATCTGGAATAAATGCAGGATAGCCCAGGCTATCTCCCTCTTTACTTAAATCTGTCATTGTGATAGCCAAATCTTTTCTTCTTAAAACATACTCATTTAAATAATCATCAGCAGAGTAATATTTATACTTTGAATCATTGAATCCACCACCGATTTTAAAATTAACAGGAGTTAAAAGAATTTTTTCTGTTACTTCCGTTGTTATATATTCACCCTTGAAAGCATAGCCATGTTTAATATTGAGATATTGTCCTAATTTCCCAACACTCCAAGCTTCGGGAATATAGCCTAACGCCGATCGCACCATCGCCCCACCAGATGATTTATAGGGCTTGCCGTCTGCGTTGGGGAACTCGAAATCTATAAACCAATGCTTAAATAGAGTTTGTGCGATCGCCTCTAAAGTATCATTCTGTCGCCTCAGATTTTCGATTTTAGAAGATAAGTTAAAGTATAGTTCTCCTATAAATTCTTGATATTTTCTTTCAGGCAGA
This sequence comes from Nostoc sp. C110, assembly GCF_043099725.1. Taxonomy (GTDB): domain Bacteria; phylum Cyanobacteriota; class Cyanobacteriia; order Cyanobacteriales; family Nostocaceae; genus Nostoc; species Nostoc muscorum_A. The sequence goes on from NZ_CP171138.1 coordinate 33,148, forward strand.
GGGATTAAAAGTTTATTAAAATCAGTTTTTTTGAAGTGTGGAATTACAGCATCAACATTAAGATATTTTATTCGTCTTTGTACTGTTTTTGAACGTAAAGCGGCAAATAAATAAAGTGGATCTATCTTCTTTTTATCCGCTCTAACAGCTACCATATCTTGCGCTATACAGAAATCAATATTCTCAGGAACAAGGCAAACTTCACCATTATTACTTCCTTTGTTGGTTAAAATGATATCGCCTGATTTTGGATGCGCTCTAAACCAGTTATCAAAAATTTCTTGTGATACATATCTAAGATTTAATTTTTGTGGATAAAGATGATCATTACTAATGCAATTAGTAGCAATTAAAGCTATAATCTTTTCAGATGTTTCAGCGAGTGGAACAGTTTTCCCTCTATTATCAACGACAAATTCCAAAGATTCTGCTAATGATATTTCATTTATGTTAAAAACTTTCCAATTACTCATAACTTAATATCTACTTTTACTAACTACTCTTTAAATTACAAAACAAAAAAAATAAGTTCACCCATAATTTACATCCAAAAGCTGCCTTAATTCCTGCTTACAAATCTCCCCATCTGGCAAATAAAGCTGACATTTCGACACAAAAAGCTAATTAGAAATATTATCTACTTAACCAAAATAAAAGTGCCAGACAGTGTTTAGCATTTTTCATTGTTAGTAGTTAAATCATCCATAACTCAGCCTTCACCACTATTAACAAACCAATTTTCAACCATTAAATCATTAAAAAACTCAAAATCAGAAATATTATTAGTTACCAAAATTAAATTATTACTGTAAGCAATACTCGCAACTTGACCATCAATAAAAGCTGGAGTTTTCCCCATCTTAGATAATCTAGCCCTTTCTTGGGCGTGCCACTGTGCAGCTTTTAAATCATAATTTAGTATTGTCATTTTCAAAGGTATTTGATTAATATATTCCACCAACAATCGACGTTTTTGTGATTCCACCAAACGTAAACAACCAAATAAAAGTTCGTGCATTACAACCGAACCAGTCGCAGTCTCTAGTTGATGCTCAGTCAGTTTTTTAACTACATTAACATTAGGACTTTGACGAGTGGCTTCTGAAATAATATTTGTGTCTAATAAATACTTGATACTCAAAACTCAACATCCCTACCGACAGAGCGATCGCGCATATCCGCAAAATCTGCATCATCAAAAGTAATGTTCTCCTGCTGCATCCTTTCTCTAAATCGTAAAGTCATATCCCAAAAGCCCTCAGACTCTGTTTGTTCTTCCTCTTTTTCTGCTACATCCTCAAGGATAGATGTGATTTCTTCTTCCAAAGTTCGTTGATGACTCTGAGCCAGACGTTTTAGTTTTTCTATAACAATGGGATTAAGCTGTTTCAAAATAACTTGAGTCACATTCATCTCCTTAATAATCAACCAACTCATCACTAACAATAAATCCCACCTTTAACAATTGCTTTTTAATCTCCTCATCCAACAATTGCCCCTCTCGCATTTGCTCACCTAATGCCATTGTAAGCTCACTCATTTTCTCCTCAAAGCTCACCCCATCCTCCACTTCATCAGGAATACCCACATATCGCCCTGGTGTCAACACAAAATTATGCTTTTCAATTTCAGCGATTGATGCAGATTTACAAAAGCCCTTGATATCGCGGTAACTGCCCCCCGACTTTTTCCACTTATGGTAAGTATCAGCAATCTTGCTAATCTCAGCCTCCGTAAAAGCACGACTACTGCGATTTACCATATAACCCAACTCTGAGGCATCAATAAACAATACCTCACCGTGTCTATCCCTGTTTTTATTGCCGTTCTTATACCGACTGAGAAACCACAAGCAAGCAGGAATCCCCGTATTGTAAAAAAGTTGGGTTGGCAACATGACAATACAATCCACCAAATCTTTCTGCACTAAAGCCTTGCGAATATCTCCCTCACCGCTTGTATTTGACGACAGCGAACCATTCGACAGCACAAAACCCGCCGAACCTGTGGGTGCTAAGTGGTAAACAAAATGCGATACCCAAGCAAAATTGGCATTCCCAACTGGAGGTACAAGGTCTTTATCCAGCCAGCGTCCATCATTTCGCAATAACTCGCCGCCCCAATCACTATCATTAAAAGGAGGATTAGCAATGACAAAATCCGCTTTTAAGTCCTTGTGAGCATCATTGAGAAACGAACCTTCAGGATTCCACTTAATATTTGAGCCGTCAATCCCCCTAATCGCCAAATTCATCCGGCACAACTTATAGGTTGTCTCGTTGCTCTCCTGCCCGTAGATGGAGATATCATCCAAACGCCCTTGATGATTCTTGACAAACTTTTCACTCTGGACAAACATCCCCCCCGAACCACAGCAAGGGTCAAATACCCGCCCATTGTAGGGTTCTAACATCTCAACTAAAAGTTTAACAATGCTTTCAGGTGTATAGAACTGTCCCCCCTTCTTGCCTTCGGCTAGAGCAAATTGTCCCAAAAAATATTCATAGACTCGTCCTAAAATATCCTGTGCCTGTGCCTCAGCATCCCCTAATGTAATTGATCCAATTAAGTCAATTAATCCACCCAAAGCTTTTTGGTCTAATTTCTGCTGTCCATACACCTTGGGCAAAATCCCTTTTAACCGTTTGGCGTTTTCCTGCTCGATTGCTTCCATACCCAAATCAACAGTTTTACCAATGTCGGGCTGCTTCGCCTGTGCCTGAAGATATGCCCACCGCGCCTCAACTGGTACAAAAAACACATTCTCCGCCGAATACTCATCCCGATCCTCTGGATCTGCCCCTGCGTAATCCCCCTCACCTGCAAGCAGCTTTTGATACAAGTCTTCAAAGGCATCAGAAATATATTTCAGAAAAATTAAACCTAAAACAATGTGCTTGTATTCAGCAGCATCAATATTTTTTCGCAGCTTATCCGCCGTTTTCCATAGTTTCTGCTCAAATGACTCTGAGTTATTCTGCTTTGCTGCTACTTCTGCCATCTTATCCCTAGTTTTTGCAAATAAATCTCAAACAATTTTAATTATCGTTTTCGTTCATAATCAGTAAACCACAAACTGTTGGAAATCACCTAAAAACAAGGATTACAGCCCTCCCTCATCTCCCTCATGAACAAGGAGTATTCAAGGTAATAGGGGTTCAGTCGGGGTACGCGCAAAATAGAACACGTTTTTATTGATTTACTAACTTGCCCATAAATGATATCGGGGCAATCAAAATTTTGCACCCCGATTAACCACCTTACTCAAAATTGTAGGGGCGAAATAAGCAATCGTACAGAGAGTAATGTAGCAATTTTTAAAACCTAAGTTATCGGTTATCGGTTAGCTTTTCTATAGGGGATGGGTTCACCCTAGCGATCACTGCTAAATCTTCCATTGCCCTGTGAAACCGATTCAGCCGAGTTTCTGACACTAATGCTTTGTCAGTATATCTTGTGTTGAAAACTATGAAATCAGAAATCGCTAAAAGAAGAAAGCAAGAAATCGTCTTTTCGTTCTTTCGCTAAATGACGAATCTTGATTAGCCATGATTATCTGTCCAGTATTTAAAAATCCGTTGCAATAGCTCGACTTGGGTACAACCGTAAGTAGCAGCCGCAATCTTAAAATCCTTTTTAAACTCGGCAGGCACTTTAAAATTTAGATTAGAAATTTCACCTGGATCGGGCTTCTCCAAGTTATCTTTTGTTTCCTTAATGCTAGGGGGTTCACCTTTGCTTGGTTTGCGAGGTGGTGGAGGTGGTTTAGTTGACATAATTAGGACTCTTGCTCACTCAACAGATCAATAATTCCTTGGGCTACTTGTTCTGCCCGTTGCTTCAAAGTAGGAAACGTGACCTCAGAAACAGCACGACCGTTATCACTTGCCTGACGGTAAGCTGTCTTTTCTGGAATTGAACCAGCCACTGTGACATATCCAGCTTTATGAATATATGCTCTGCCCTCCTCAATTTCATTCTCCCGATCGCCGACTCGACATAAAACAAAAATAATTTTATCCGTAGGAATTTTGGCGTTTACCAATTCATGCGCCAACAATACAGATGGTTTGAGATCATCCAGTGACAAGCCTGTGGGTAAGACAAGTAAATTACTTGCACGGGAAATTTCCAGTGTCCCTTGCATAGAATGTGGTGGCCCGTCCATAACCATGAGGTCATAAACCGAGGCGTGTTTCAGAGCTTGAGCAACAGTGCGGAATGGTTCAACAGCAATCTCCGGCTGGATACCGTTTAATTCGCGGCGTTGTTTCCAATCCGTACTCGTACCTTGAGAGATATCTAGGTCAGCAATCTTTACATCCCAGCCAGCAGCAGAATATTCACGGGCAATAAGTCGAGCAAGAGTACTTTTACCCACTCCCCCTTTCTGTGAAATGACACCCACCAATACGGTCATCAACTTTCGTCCTTTCGCCCTATAGCGAATTAGTTATATCGTGTTTTCGCTTAATCGTACAGAGAGATTTCGTTTAAGCAAGAATTAGCGATTTAACGAAATAACGATTTCGTCCTTCAATCCAAGTAAGGACAGCAAACGTAAAACCTATTGTAGATATACTGATTAAGAATGCAAAACTGCTCTCAAGTTTTTACAAGAGAGCAGTAGCAGCAAAGCGCGATAAATTTATATGGGGCTTCATAGATTTAATGCCCCGGTTACTGTATATGTGGTTCGGTATGTAGGGATATACAGCTTACATGGTAGCAAGTTCCGAAAAAAATCATGTTCTTTACAGAGAATTCATGAATCACACTTTTGTAGAAGCGGTAAACTTCATACCTTAATAGAAAATTCTACAATGATTTGTGTAGGTGCGAAGAGTCCCAATAATGATTAACCCCAGCAACGAGCCAGCCAAGCCGAAGAAAATCATTACGATCATTCCTAGTGGACGACTCATTGAATCTATACCAGACACACAGCCAGAATCAGTGAAGAGTGATAGCATTTCTCTTCCAGAAAACTCCTCTATATTTCAGGCGATTGGGGTAATTGCTGGCACTGTGGATCTCAAAGCTAAACCTCATCCGACTATATCGATTGAAAATCGGGACTATGCTTTACATCATGCCCCTCAAAAAAAACTGATATTTGATTTTTTAAAAAAACAGATTCGTAACAGTGGTAGTGATTATGTACGGCTGATGGTTTATCCAAGGGTGATACATTTTCCACCGCGAGATAAACCTCATGTAATTGGCTTTCAGGTTTTGGGGTTTGATAATGGCTCTCAATCGGGTTTGTTTGCAGATTATCAAGATTTTGAGTTTAGATTTACAGGGTTATGGCAATTCATCCCAGCTTGCCAGACACCTTGTATATCAGTGTTTCGGAATTTTACAGCCGAAAGATTGGATTATATTAAGCAGACCGAGACTTCTACAAAAGTGCGGTTCATGAAGGCTAGCCACATACCTTTATTGTGGAAAGATGCAATCGTTCCTCCCTTTAGATTCAATCCTTTGCTACCAAAAGAGGAGCGTGGCAAGCCTAGTTTTGTTGAAATTAAAGCGAAATTCCTGCCACATAGAAATGTTTTCGCATTTGAGAGCTTACTAGGGTTGCCACAAGAAAAACCGCCAAAGTTTCTAAAGGCATCAAAAGATGATAAAGTCGCCGCATTTAAAGAGAAAAAAGCGAATATAGCCGCGTCAAAGGGCAATAAACCCAAACCCAAACCTCAAACTAAACCAGTCAAGAAAGCTCAACCCAAAACTCAAACTAAGCCTGTTCAGCCCCCAACAACCCCACACCAAACACAATCCCAGTGAAGGAGTAGGGTTTTGTTGTATGTGGTCATGAAGAAACGCCGGCTTCCGCTACAGCAGCGCCCACGTCTGGTTTTACCTCCTTCGCTTTCTTCTCGAAAATCTGGATTCCCGCGTCAATCACTTCAAAGCCGTTTTCTGTTCGCACTCCAAGCTTGCCCGATACAGCCCCAGCCCAGTCTGCAAATTCCGAGGCGCTAGTTTCAGCCTTACGCCAACTTTTGGCATTAACTTGAGCGGTAAAGACTATACCGTTCTGATCAGTCAACTCGATTGCAACTTTCTTGTTATCGGCTGGTGTGGCTTTTGGCAGTGACCCGCTAAATTTTATTGTCACTTCGCTTTTGGCTTCCATACCTTACCCCTGGCTCATCATCAATTTCATTTTTCCCGCTCCTGATTTTATCAGGGCTGACGAAAAACTTCGCATACTAAACATTATTTAACTAAAAGGTATTTATAAGGTATTTACAAGGATTTTTTTGAAAATGGCATTTGTAAGGTAAACCAATGGCATTTCAATGGTATTCCAATGGCAAATATAAGGATTTATTTGCACCTTCAACACTGAAAATCACCGTTTTTTACAAAATCCTTCTTTTTTGCCAAAAATAAGGTAAAACAATGGCATCTCCAAGGTCTTTACAAGGTAAACACAAGGTAAATGTAAGGATTTCGACCCCAAAAATCTAATTTACCACCCTGATTTATCCGCCAAAAATTTCTGTCCAAAACTTACGCACAGTACGCCAAAATTGGCGGCCAGTTTTTTTGAGCCAAAACTGAAAAAGAAAAAAATAGCCCTCAAAATTACTACCAATAAAATACATAGCGACTACAAAAGCCGCCTAACAGTTAACAGCTACAACTGCGGCGGCTATTGTTCAGATATTGTTCGCTCAATCTCCCCCAAAAATCGCATCCAATTCTTGCGACGAAGCCTGACCTTGAACTATTGAAGCGGGTCTGATTGAATCAGCCGCTTCCCCCTCAAGCTCAGGCTCGGATAAAGCATTACTCTTGTAGCTTGGGGCATTGACCGCTACAACTGGTGCAGTCAACGCTGGCTGTGACAGAACAAACTGCGGTTGTTCCACCGACAGTGCCAAACGCATATAACTACCGTGTTTATTCAATGAATCCTGCGCTGACCAACAAGCAAAACGGATCTGCTCTGGTGTAAAGGAACCACTCGAATATCGCGCCACTGGCAAGAAAGCAGCCACCAAGATATCAGCCACCTTACGCTGTGCCTCATCCTTGGGCAACGAGTTCAAGTAATCGACAACTTCCGCTAAAACATCCCCCTCGTATGGTTGAAGGCGCATAGTTAGAGACAAGCGTTTTTTAGATATGGGATTCATCTAGCCGCCTACCTAGTTATTGTTAGCAATGTTTTTACTAGAGAAAACGCTCAGTTTGAGATTGAAACATCAAAATCAACTAAACAGCTGATCCATTAAATCAACTGATTCTTCACCAGCAATCAAACTTGAATGATGAGTTTGTGCTTGCTCAACAGTTGATAGCATTAGTGTTGAGAGATTCGCACTATCCCCAGTGCCGTCCTTTTGAGCGATTGCTACAGGCACTGCACTTTGTGCGTTCGCTGCATTGAATGGCATAGACACACAGCTATAAACACTCGCCTCTAGCCCCAACTCCAGCGCCATAATCCCAAAATGACTCTCTGCCATTCGCCGCGAAATCAAATATGAATTTGTCAATTGCTGCTTTTCGCAACCCCCCAACTTATACTGAGCGCGTGGCAGAAAATACATCACCAACATTTCTTCTAGCAATCTCTTAGCAACTGTTACCTCCAAAGAATTGAGGTAATCAGCCACTACAGCTAAAGGCGTATTTTCCATCGGTTGAAAGCGAGGCAGTGACAGACTCTTACGCAGTTTTTTCGCTCTTGTCACTTTTTACAACCTCTTTAGTTTTATCCAATAGCTGATCCATCATGCCAAAGCAATCGATTAATCGAAACGCTAACCCCTGATTTGGGCCAAAACCAATCTTAAAGGTGCGCTCAATTTGCTCATTTATCTCCGACAACCACACCAACTGAGCATAAGGCCCTATTTCTTGTTGGGAATAATTCGTTTTCTGTCTGTAGCTTGGTGCGCGTTCACCCCGAAATAGCTTTTTTTCATTCGTTCCACAAGGTACACAGTTGAAATAATGCTCTAGTTCCGGTTCGATGAAAGCCGCCGCACCCCCACCGATAATTATTTGTTTTGGCCATGTTTGTAGATTTTTCTCCAACCACTTTTTCAACCGCAGCCAATAAGCATTCGTCGCTGCCACAAGAGCCACTACAATATCTTCCAGTTCGCGCTGCCGTAAAGACTCATCCCGCGCCGTGGCTAACATTTGAATTGCCTTCAATTTGCGCCAATTGGGATGTTTTGTGTTCATATATGGCGACTCATATTCATATATTTCATTTTTCGCCTCAGACAAAGCATCAAATATCGCCTGTGCCAGTTGGTCACGGACAATCCCTGACACTCGTGAGCAGACATCATCTAATAAAGAACTAAACCCCAGCAATGGGCTATCGGCACTCTTGCGTATCCCCTTATCAAAACAAAGTAATGTTGTGTTGCGATGACCCAACATCAAAATAGCGACTTGATTTTGTTGAAACCAACTCACTCCTTTGGTTTTGGTATAAATGCCTAATAGTCCTGCCCCTTCTGGACGGCACAAAAAATTCTCACTTAGCGTTATGTCCCAAGCCTGACCACGAAATTTAAAGGCTTTGAACATCTGTTGTAATTGCGAAAAGAAACGTTTGTGATCGTTATATTCATTCCAAGGCAGCAAAAATGCCAAATCTAATATTATTTTTGGCGACTCGGCGTTTCGCTTTTTGATAGCGACATTATGTTTTTGTAGAATTACACCCACCGCCGCCAGTACCTTATATAAAGCATTTTCGTATTTGCGCTCATGAATCCGATCCACCGCCGCAAATTCAAGAGCAAATTCACCCACAATAAAGATGCTGTCCTGCCATTCTAAGTAGGCTTGGTGTTCTGGCAGAGGCATACCGTTCCACACCTGATTGTCCTGATAACGTTGAAAATCAGCCTTAGTTATCTGTTCCACTTCAGGAGACATGACTATTAACTGTGGCTCCTTCCAACCATTAGCCTTATAAATAATTTTTGTGCCAGAGCCACCGACATCTATAGATACAGCAAGATTAATCTGTGAGGCCATTTTGATGCTGATATTTGAGGGCTAACTGCACTCTAGCGTAAGCCGCGAAATATTGCCCATGAGTCTGTATAAACTTTGCACAACTTAACGGCGTTTTCTGTGCAGAAGCTGTGCAATTAGGGTCAAGAAACGAGATTTTCTGCCCAATAACCAGACAGTAAAATTGTGCATAGGCTGTGCAACAAGATGATAATCCAAGTGCGGCACTAAGAGCAGTAAAATAGCCTCAGTTGCTTTTGTAGTAGATATTTGAACTGCGGCAGTAGCCACAAGCGCAGTGACAGCACAGAGACTATGGCTGTGCAGTTGGGGACAATGGCGGAGGAATTTCGCGCAGGTTGGCTATGATGATTGTGTACCCACTACACCTTTTTGCCCTGACGGGTGGCTTGCGCCATTTCTCCCTGACGGTCGAAACAAAAAGGTTCCGTGGGGTCTGCGACGCAATTGCACTCAATCACTCAAAAGTGGCATGGCTTACGCTATTGCAAGGATTAAAAAGCTCAAGCGCAGTAACTTGGCAGGCAGTGAAGCGCACACCGCACGTCAGCGAGAAACGCCCAACGCTGATTCAGATAAACAAAATATCAGATTCATTGGCACTAACAACCCAACTGTGACATTAGACCAGTTGGTGATGGAAAAAATAGGGGAGCAGAAACGGAAGATTCGCCCCGATGCGGTTTACTGCACTGAGATTTTATTGACTGCCAGCCCCGAATATTTCCGTCCTAACTGCCCAACACAAGCGGGTTACTATGAGCGGGATAAAGTTGACTCTTGGCTTTCTGCATCCAAACAATGGTTAGATTCGCAGTACGGCTCACGCATTGTCAGGGCAGAATTACATTTAGATGAAGCCACCCCACACATTCACGCTTACTTTGTCCCCCTTGATGAAAAAGGGCAACTGAGGGCCAAGCACTTCTTCGACGGTCGCTTGAAGATGAGGCAGTTTCAAGATTCCTACTCCGAGGCTACAGAACATCTGGGGTTAGAGCGTGGCATTAAGGGCAGTAGGGCGCAACACCAGGACATTAAGGACTTTTACAGCGTTGTTAATTCTGGTATAGAACCAGATACCAGCCTCACCCAGTTGCAACTGCAAGCCAAAGCTGCCGACCGGGATAGGGCGCAAGCCAAAAAACAACAGATGGAAGCTACAGCCAAGGCTTTGGCTCTTGAAAATGAACTCAAAGACAAGCGCATCAAAGAATTAGAGGCACAAGTAGCTTTTTGGCAGCAGCAAACTCAACAACTGCGCGACTTGGACTTAGAGGATGTCGCCTGGGAGTTGGGGCTAAATCATGATCAGCAACGCTGGAGGGGTCACGGACACATCATTAATATAGATGGGCCCAAATTCTACGACTTTGCCCCCGACCAACAAAAGGGAGCAGGGGGTGCGATTGACTTGGTAATGCACGTTAATCAGTGCAATTTCCGGCAGGCGGTTGTCTGGTTAGATGAGCGATTCGGGTCAGCCTCGGTGGAACGTGCAGCGATCGCTCACGTTAAGAACAGGGCAAGTGACATTATCCAGACTGAACCCCGTCCCCAATTCACCCCACCCGTTGAAGATAAAGCTAACTGGTCTGCCGTTGAACATTACCTCACTCAAAACCGGGGCATCCCCTCTGACTGTATTCAAATGCTTTATAACCAGGGGCTAGTTTACGCTGATCAGCAACAAAATGCTGTTTTTGTCATGCGAAATCTTGATGGTCAACGTAACGGTGCATTTCTAAGAGGAACTAGGGGAGAGAACAACACTTTTAAGGGATACGAGAAAGGAACCAAACGCCGTGATAGCTGGTTTTACTTCAGTTTGGGGGGAAAGGCTACCGATAAAACCTCAACAGCGATTCTGTGCAAGTCCCCCATCGATGCTATCTCAAGAGCCATGCTGGAATATCTGATCAGGGGCGATGTCCCACCCGAACGAACAGTCTATATGGCTATTGATGACATCAAGAGCTTACCGCTTGAGCGATTGCAGAAAGTTCCTAATATAGTGGTGGCGTTTGGTAACGATAAAAGCTCTGATGCGGCAGCACAGCGTGTATTAGAACTAATGCCACAGTCCCAAATCAAAAAATCTAAAGCCAGTGATTGGAATCAGCTGCTAAAAGATTATGGGCAGCAGTTAAGGCTACAGCAGCAACAGCAAAGCCAGCAGGATGATGAATTGAGTCTTTAATAGTCAGATTAGTATGAAGGTGGCGGCAATTGCTGTGTAGCCCGTTGAGGTTGACTAATTTCGGTTGGAATTGGAATTCCTAATTTATCTGCTATTTCCAAAACGTTATTGGTAAAGTCAGCACTGTTTGCAACAACACCAAATACTGTACCAGCAATTGTTATTAAGGCAATAATACGAGTTTTGATTCTTTCCGGTTTTTGCTTTTCAGGTTTACTAATATCTTCTTGCAAATCATCCAAATGTACTAAAGCTTCTTCACGCTTATCTTGTGGAAACTCTTGTGCTTTATCTCGTAACGAGTTAATCAATCTAGTAATATCATTAATGCTTTGATTAATATTTTGAGAGAAGTTCTGTTGATTAAACGTTGGGTTACTACCAGTTTGTGCTGTGTCTACAAACTGGTTATTAGAATTTCTTTGGTCGTACTTGGATTGATAAGATTCTGACATAGAGTTACTCTCCGATATAGCTTTAACATCAATAATATTTTGAATAGGTCGAGCAGCCATTTCTTTGGCAAGACTCATAATGCTTGCACTCTGCTCTTTATAAATTATTATTTGTTCATCTTTAGCTTGTAATTCTTTACGATACATTCCTTCAAGTGCATTTAGTTTTAGTTCATATAGCTCTTTTATCCTGCACTCAATTTCAGCCTTATTGGCTTCTGGCAAAACTTCAAGCCGAACTACAAATGCACCACCGCTTTTCTTTTCAAAGGCTTGGACTGATAAGTTTTCTTCATCATATTCAGCCTGTAGTTCTTGAAACGAGAGAAGAAAAGCTTTCCAGTCAATACCATCAGTAAAAATTAAGTCAACTGTTTCTAAAGCTTTCTGAAAAAGCTTGGTAAACTCCCCAAGCCTAAACTCTCCACTGCTGGGACGACGTTCTTGTTTGTCACTTTTTAAATAGACATACTGGCAATCAATATTATTTAATTTTGTAGCAGAGTTGATATTCCAATCTTCCAAACAAGTACCTGTAAACTTTGCATTTGTAAAATCTGTTCCTAGTACTTGAGTTCTAATCAGTTTTGCCCCGATGAGGTTAGCCTCTCTGAGGTCAGCCCTACTGAGGTAAGCCCTACTGAGGTTAGCCTCTCTGAGGTCAGCCCTACTGAGGTAAGCCCCGATGAGGTTAGCCTCTCTGAGGTCAGCTTTACTGAGGTCAGCCCTACTGAGGTAAGCCCCGATGAGGTTAGCATCTCTGAGGTCAGCTTTACTGAGGTTAGCCTCTCTGAGGTCAGCCTCTCTGAGGTCAGCCCTACTGAGGTAAGCCCCGATGAGGTTAGCCTCTCTAAGGTAAGCCCCACTGAGGTCAGGGATTATACCGTAATTTTTCTCCCTCCACTCATTCCAAGCTTGCACACCTTTGTTTAGTTGAGCATAATGCTTCTTATCAACCATTGCAGATTCTCCTTATGTCCTACCTTCAGAATCTACTGGGGCATAACTATGGAGATGTAATTTTCAATTAACCTCATTTTCTCATTTTATCTAAGCAGTAGGTTTGGCATCACTGTGGTCGGGTAGCAGGACTATATCGCTATAATCCCGCCCCCTCAGAACCGGACTTGCGCCTTGCAACGCATCCGGCTCAAGCAAGTCATAAACTACAAATTGTTCCAGAATGTATTTGCTGATGGCAGTACAGATGTACGAGTTGTAGGTTGCCGTAATTGTCACCACCACCCTGAGATTTTGGCTTTTTATGATGAAGATGTAACTCCTCATCATTTAATAGAGATTCCCCGCATACAGGACAGACATATTGTTGCTTTTGGGCTATCTTCTGCCTACTTTTGATTAATTCGGATTTAGTTTTAGCTTCTTGCCGTTTAATCCAGTAGTCCCTTAATTTGGGGTCATCGGGTGATGATTTACCTTTAATAAGAATGTGCCTTTCAATCTTAAACCAGGCAAATTTCACCATATAGGCTCCGGTTTGTTTATTACCAAATACCCATCGGTCAAATGGTCTATCAAGATTTAGATTTCCCCAGTATTTAGCCTTACGCCAGCTATCAGACTTATTTCGATGAGTGCGTTTGGCATACATTTTCTGTTTCTCATATAACCAATGGTCAAGAGAATTGAAAATTTTTGAGGCTACCCCAACTCGGAAGTAATTCGCTTGTCCCCGAATAATCGGATTGAGCTTTTTAATGACTGCATCTGCTGACTTACCTTTACAGTTAAGCCATTCAGAACGCAGTTTACTCCGAATATTTAGCACAGACTTTTTACTAGGTTTGATTAACAGCTTCCATCCAGTTTTAGTAGTTTGGTCTTTGTAGTGCCTGATATTGAAACCCAAAAAGTCAAACCCTTCTGTGAGATGCGATATTTTGGTTTTCTCCTGAGAGAGGGTAAGCCCTCTAGCTTGCATCCAGTTATTCAGGATTTGAAGAACAGTTTTTGCATCTTCAAGTGTTTCACAGAACACCACAAAATCATCGGCGAATCTCACCAAAGCTCTAGATGCACGGAGTTCTCCGTCTTTATTATATTTAACTCCCAAGGCGGATTCCATACCGTGCAAAGCTATATTTGCTAACAACGGACTGACAACAGACCCTTGCGGTGTACCAGCATCTGTTGGATGCCATGAACCTGCTTCCATATATCCTGCTAGTAGCCACTGTTTAATTAATTCACGGGCTGGAAAGCCTGTTAAAAGCTCTAACAGAAAATTATGTGATATGTTGTCAAAACATCCTTGAATGTCTGCATCTACCACCCATTTCTTCCGTTTATTCGGTCGGGCTAGGTTATAGATACTGGCAATAGCATCATGGGGGCTACGTCCTGGTCGAAAGCCGTAACTAGACCTTTCAAAAATTGCTTCCCATTCGGGTTCTAAGGCATTTTTAACCATTGCCTGGATGGTACGATCTTGTATTACTGGGATTCCTAAAGGTCGTTTCTTCCCATTAGCTTTTGGGATGTAAATTCGTCGTGCTGGTGATGATTTCCAGGGAGAGTACTCAGTTAATTTATCTACTAACTGACCCCTGGCTGTGGCAGTTTTAATTACTATTTTATCTATTCCTGGTGTGTTTCGACCTCTGTTATACTGCGTCACTTTTCTAACGCTAACTAGGCGATTAGAATAGCTGCGTAGCATCAGTTTCTGGAGAGAGCGTACCTTTTTCAGTTTGCCCTCAGTTTTTGCCCTAAAGATTCGCTGTCTCAAATTCCGAACAATCCGATTGGCTTTGCGCCAGTTGACACAATTCCAATCAGTCTGTCCCTTGGTTCGGTTTACAGTTGCCTGCATCTAACTTACACCTCGGTTTGAAATCATTACAACGGATATTGGTTGACTCACCTGCTTCCCGTCAGCACCTTTTCAGGTTGGATATCTGCCCTATCCACCGGGTTATGGATTTCCCTTGCCTTTCGGCTGGTGGCATTCGCTTTTGGAAGCATCCTTGACCCACTGAAGAATTCGGCTTTCCTTACGGATTGCTTACTGGGTAAATCCCAGACTTCATTGGGGTTACTACGTTACGCACGGATGAGATTTAATTGGGTAGGGTGTCCTCTCTACACCGGAGTGTTTGGTGTCCCAGTTCAACTAAATTGGGGAGTTGAACCTTGACTGAGTATTTCTGAGGTATTCAGTACATTCACTCGTATCACCGTGTCAGCCTTTTCGATGATCAATTCTTACGATGCCTCAACAAGGATTCATTTACATTCACCCATCCAATCTTTCCTTTGCCCGGTTACATTTTTAGGCTAAATGCTCCCTTGGGCTTTACTTTCCGCTTCACACACCACCGTTACCAGTGGTGCATGGGAAGGTTAGGAACAGTCCTGGACACTGGACTGGAGGAATCGGTTCCTCACTCATCTTTTGGAAGCTTTGTATATAGGGGCTTCCAACCCTTCGTGCGCCATCGTGTCGCACCCAAAACGGGAAAATTGTACTCGCTTGGAACTGATGCTAACCTCAACGCTATGAAAATCAGTTGTTTTGACAAATGGCATACCTATTACAAACGTCTCGTAGAGAGATGCATCTCGGTTCCCTTGCTCGGTGGCCACAGTCACAATTCCATTCTTGGAGTCGTAGTTAATCATCTCACCCGCAAACTTGACAGCACCACTAAGCGATCGCACTTTAACCAAGTTCCCAACAAACAATTCCAGCCAGTTGGGGTAAATATAGCGAACGGCGGATACCCTTAAGTAGTTTATTTATAAAACAGTGAGCTAACGGGTGGTAGTGACCACCCATTTTTATGAGCCAAAGTAAACCTCCCTCTCGGCGGCTGGGATTAGCATCTCAAGTTGCGCGAATTCACCCAACGTCAAAAACCCGTGCAGTTCCGAGTAAGAAAGAATTTCCATTTCGCTCAGAATCTCTTTAACCACCTCCCAACTTGGATTAGGGGATTCCAAGATACAAGCGATCGCTTCTGAAGCTAAAACCTTGGAATCTTCATCAGATCGCACCGACTCTGATTCACCCGCACCACTTTCTAGCTTTGACGCACCAGTGACGCATGAGTTTTCCATGCTCTGTAAGGGTTCCGCACCACTTTCTAGCTGATCCGCACCACTGACGCAGGACTCACCGCAGCAGTTTTCCTTATTTTGCAAGGGTTCCGCACCACCCGCATCAGTTAGAGGTGAATTCTTTTCATCTTTATACGTTGAGGAAGGGGATAGATCAGGTTTTTGTTCTTCCTCTTCAATGTTTTCCTGAAAATCTGAAAAAGTGGTGCGGGTGGTGCGGAAGTCCTGATTTTGCGTTGTTTCTGGTGCGGTCAGTGGTGCGGAAGTGGTGCGGGTAGAGTCTAATGTGGTGCGGGTAACTTCCAAAATGCCAATACCCTTCAGTACTGGAATGTTTCTTTTAGCAATGTCACAGTACCTAGTTCCCTTGACAGCCTTGGGGAAGAGTTGGGCGATTCTGGCGATGACTTGGTTAATGCCCTTCACGTTTTTGTCGCTGGGGCGTACTTGGCACGGTGATGCCACTCAAGACATTTACACACCCAAAGGCAACGTTAGACCCAGGCTGATTATTAGGAAGTCAAACACCAAGAGTAAACTTGCAACCCGGTTAATCCCAGTGATTGAAGACCTGCGGCGGTTGCTCGAAGACCTGCGGTGGTTGCTCACTGAATACTACCCCCTGGCAGGAGATGTTTATCTGTTCCCCGGTCGCAGTGATGGGCATATAAGCGAGGATTCATCCGCTAGGATATTGAGAGGAGCTTGTCAGCAAGTAGGTATTTTTGGCGTGTCTACCCACAGCTTTCGGCGTACCGCGCTAACTCAAATGAGTAACGCTGGTATACCGTTGAGAGTTATTCAAGAAATTAGCGGTCATCGAAATTTGGAACAGCTGCAAAAATATTTGGAAGTGAGCGACGAGCAGGTGTTGGGGGCGGCAGCGGCGTTATCGATGCTGTCTCCCGTTGGGGGAGATGTTTTTGATCTAGACACCGAAATGGGATTAAAAACGCCTACAGTAAAACATTCAATCTCAGATTAGATCGCTCTTGAGCGTTTGGTGGCAACGAGAAAGCATTGCTGTAACTCCCTTTCTTCTTTAGAAAACTTCATTAACTATTAGTTAGTAAATCTTCTTGACTTCTTTAGCACATATCTATAACCTAAGCTAGGATGTACAAGATTGTTTACTACTTGTAAATATGTATTCCCTTGAACCATTATTGAATTTTTTAGAACATCAATCTATAAAAAAATCTCTAGAATTAGCTAAGAATTACTTAGAAAAAGCTGAGTATGAAACAGCTATAGCTTATGCCACCATAGCTTTAGAAATTGCTTTAGCTTTAAGTAAAATTACTAACGTAGGGCATCGTGATATATTCGTAACAAGTCATCAACCTCGAGATGAAAATAAACTAGATGTTGATACTGAAGTTCTTCAATGCTTAGTTTTGGGTATTGATTACATAGAATATAGACGTTATAGAAGAATGGCTGGATATTACCATTCAAACCTTGATAAAATTCACCAAAAGTCTCGGGCTTTAGAACCTTGTAATAATTTGAAAGCAGCTAATTATGCAATTGAATATTGCATTAAAACTATAGAAACTATCCAAAATACTGTAATAAAAATCAATACAATACCAGATTTTGAATAATGAGTTTCTAGTTGTAGCAACCTGCAATACTGTCGGTTGCAATAACTTCTAATTTAGGGAAGATGTCGGGAAATACTTTTATGACGACATTGGGACAAACCCGCCAAATAACCCCTATACAAGCGAAATTTGATAAGTAAACACAGTTTGATAGTTTCAAATAAAGTATGAGAATACTTAGAAATAGAAGTATATTAGTATAGAGGAATACCAATATGCTTGGACTTGAAAAAATTACACTAGAAAAGGTTGTAAAAGCTGGAGCCATCGGTGCTGGAGTTTTCGTAGCAGCAACACTAGCACCAATAGGAGCCGTAGCCGTAACAGCAATTACGGTAGCTGGTGCTGGTGCAAGCTGGGCGGCTGATAGTGTTGGAGATGAACTTAGCGGAAAAAATAAAGATGATGACAAAACTCAAAGCTAGTTAAACTTCACAATAATACTGCAAGCCCCGCCAACTATAATCACAATATCAAAAGCGGGGTTTTGTTATTTAGAGATAAAATGAGACAACTAATCGAACTACTGCTTGAAGATATTCCTTGGTACAGAGAACATCGTTTGATTGTAGCGGGCGTACTTTTTTCTATAACATTCTTACCTATCATTGGATATACTTTCTATACCTGGATCAGGACAATATTATTTGTAGAAAAATCTGATTACAAAAGTCAACAGAAAAAGAAGCTAGAGAGTATTTTACTAAAAACTTCCGCACACTATAAACGCAGCATTACAAAGCCTTGAGTCTATCTTATTACAGTTGATTAGAAACAATTTTTCAGATGTGATCGTAAGAGTTAACAAACTGGGAACACTAAATTTACATCTTAAGATAGTAAAAACATGGTTTTCCCAACAGATGACAGATATATACTGACTAATGACACCAAACTCGCTTCAAAACACATCAATCTTGACTCATTAAAAGGAAAAACTATTGAAGAGGGCAATAAACTAATAGAAGGAACAAAATATAACCGTGTAGAAGTATTTTTGGATAACGAAGGAAAAATAATAAAAATTAATCCTTCAACAAGGTAAATTTTGGTTTCAACCATTAGCTCTTCCCGTAAACGAGGAAGGGTTTTTGTTTTGTGGCATCACTATCGGTTAAAAAACGTCTAAAACCAATTTTTTAAATTAAAAGAGGGAACACTAAGGAAGTCCTCGACACTAGATACAAGATGACTACAAATAATCTTCCATCCCCATTACCAAATAATCTTCCATCCCCATTACCAAATAATCTTCCATCCCCATTACCAAGCCGTGAAAAAAGCTGAATTACTCCGTCTTCTCTTCCCTCAGTAGTAATCAATCTACTTCATGTATAAAATAACCCTTTAGTCATTTCGACTGAAGTTTTTTTTTATTGACACTATTCGCAATAATTTCGGACACAGAAATACGTCCCGTCTACTCGATTTTGGAAAAAAGGGGGGACGTGACGTTGAACAATGGCTCAACCATAAGGGTTCTACACGTTGGGTTACGCTATAGGGGAGGGGTAAATTTGACATCGCCTATATCACGAAAAAACCCCACACCCAACATACGTAGATAAACCCCAAAATCCAACCGCCAAAAACTCAACACAAAAAGTTCGGTCATCCCTACACCCAACAAAGCGCAGTCAAACTTTGCAACCCCAATTCAGTGAAACTACACTGTCTACAACGCCTCATAAACCTCATGCGTGAGTAAAGCAGTACGATACATCATTTTGAATATGGCGCGGCGATAATGACTGTTAAAACCGCGCTAAGAACCACTAGTAATAAATACTCACTGAACAATCGCCAAAAATTAGCTGTGGCAGTGGGCGCGATCGCAATTATTGGGAAACGGGACTATCACGCCATCCATTCCACCCAATCGGGGGCATCTGCCACCAGTTGAGCAAACTTGTTCGGGTCAATATCCTCAAACTTGAAGATCACGCCCCACCGCTCATCAATCGTTAGTGTACTGAGTAATTCTTTAACTGACTCCACCCCATATTCAACCCGCTCAATCGCCAACTGAGCATAATATTTGACCCGCTCCCACCAAGGATCACTGAGTTCTGCATCTGTGTCCATACCCCCCCGATTATTACTTCCATCTTCATTAATGGGGGGTGTGGACGGCGAGTTAATCCCATACTGAGCCTGCATTCTAGCCGCATAAGCCGCATCTCGTTCAAGTGACTCTTGGCGTTTGCGTTCCCTTTCCTCCCGTTGCCGTTGACGATACTCTAATACCTTCTGGACAAACTCTACATCCTCAGTATTGAGGCGATAGTACCTAACACGTTTCCCATCTTCAAGCGGTCGCCGTGATTCGGTGGACAGTGCGAGTTGCGAGAGATACTGTCCCAAAATCCACACAGGAGATTCATCAAGGGGAATGGTCAGATTGAGAATGCCTTTAACGTGAGATGCGTTGCGTTTGGAGAACTCTGCTAAAACTTGAATCATCGCTTCGTCCCCTTTAATCTCAACCCCAGCCATGAGATCCACCAACACAGCCCTAAGTCCCAAGCGATGACGCATAAGCCAAGATGTGGAATGATTGCTCCAGTCAGTGCAAATGGCCAAGCGATCGCGCTCCGTCTTATCGCGTTCCACCACAACAGCCGGTGGTGCAACAAACTCCCGCCCCTGATCATCGGTAATCATTTCCCCCGGTGCGGCCAATATCGCTTCAAGTGCGACAATCTTTTTAATTAAGCGTCCCCCGTCATCTTGCTCAACCAGTTCCGGGGTTACGCTCATGCCGTAAGTGTCCTGTATACGGAACTTCTCACACTCCAAAACTTCTTCGGGCTTCAGGTAATCTTGATGTTGCCTACTGGTGTAAGTCCTCCTGTCAATATTTTTGGCATTCGCCACCTTGCGATAATGTTCTTCATCGATAGCAATACCAGCCGCCTTCATCCACCGCGAAGTCGCTTCATCACCACCGTCGCCCAAAGGAATAATCGTATTGCCCATTTCCTCTAAGAGCGATCGCAAATCAGCCCGTAAATGATTGATAGACCAATTCCGTTGCGCTTCAATCTGACAGCTAGCATCTAATGCCCAATCCTTCTCAGCCCCACGTTTGCCCGTTTCCCGGTTAATGCGAATCAGAAAAGCGGTCATCTCATTTGTCTGAAGAATCTTTTCTTTAATGCGTCGGGCATTAGTTTCGGCGTAACCAAAAGGAGGGCGCGGTGCTACCCAAACATACATGGGCACATTGGGACGATACCGCCATAATTGCTGGGCGCATTCTGTAGCCGACTGCGAGACAGCATGAAACACGCCAAACACGGCATCAAAATGATAGCTGGAAATGTCAACCCCTGAACTGAGACTGGGAGTAATTAAAAAAGCGTCAAGATCCTTAATGGCAATGTTAATCTCTCGGATAAAGATGACATTCTCTTCACTACCACTGTTCTCGGAGTGAATAGCCCACACCCGTAGCTTGCGGTCTTCGGCTGATTCGGGTGTTTCGTCGGTATCATCAATTGCTGAACCATCATTGAGCGCTCGTTCCAACTTTTTGATGAACCGCTTGCTGTCGCTGACCATCATCAACTTTTTACCAAGCATCAACTGAGCGTGGAACTCGGCAACGATTGCGCTGCTGTTTTTCCCCTCGTACCAATGAACTTGACGACCACCTGAGCGATACAGGTTTTTGATGATGTAGGGTTTTTCACCAGTCGGTCGCAAATTCATGAAAAACTCAATGGTCAAATCATCCAAGTGAGCATCAGCTAAAACAACCAGCTTGGCGTTGTAAACTAGATACTCAAGCACTTCCAGAATAGCCCCCCGGTGTTCCTTGCAGGTTTTGGACTTCAGCAAGTGAGCGAGATACTGGCAGGCTTCATCAATAAATAGAATGTCATAAGCCTGTAAATCATTTGCCATTTTATACAGAGAATCCACGGTAATGCTGAGAGCTTTTACCTGACCCCAATCCCCGCAAGAAATCGCGGAGTACATTGCTGTTTGTAAGCGATCGCTGAGATTCTTGAGCAAAGTAACCCGATGCCCATTGTTCAAAAAGCTCAAGTTTGGGTTCTCTCTTCTGAGAACTGCCAAGATTTCAGTCTTTCCTGTTCCCATGTCGGAAACCAAACCAACTAACCCCGATTGAGGTAGGGAGTGAATTGCAAGTGAGAGATAACGGGTATTAACTGTCACATCGGGCTTGTACTTATGGAGTCCCCTGGCACGATTGATGAAAAATCTTTGCTTGTACTCGCTGATTCTCAAGGCATCAGCAATCATTGTGGTGACGGCAATACCTGCCTTTTTACCCAAAACTACAACCCAATCGTCAATTCCTTTTTCTGGCCCTGGCAGCAGCGCTACTTCACATTGGCAACAAAGTTCTACAATTGCAGAAGCTGTGCGGCGTGTGGCTTGAAAAATCTGCTGTTTGGTTTTGGGTTTGCTTTCGTAGTCGAATAGAACAACGAATTTACGCCCCTTTTGAGTCATTGGGACTAAATCAGGGTGCAGTCGTTCTAAATCCTCCTTGCCCACTCGACCATTCCAGATTCCAGGGAGTGCGATCGCTACAAATCCCAACGACAGCAAGCAACCAGCCTTCTTCTCGCCCTCTGTAAGGATTACAGGGATTTCGGGATGTGCCATTACCCAAGCCCAAAAACCTAACGCCTCTCCCTGGTCGGTAACGGTAATATGTTCTGGCATCGGCACGTCATAACGGAGTGATACCAACCGCCATAAATGTAGGGGCATTCTCAAGTAGGTAACTCGGTTGGGAGTTTTGGGTGGTGATTCGTACTTGACTGGCTTTTGAGTTTGCTGCTGTGTAGTCTTGTCCCATTCCAGTCTGGGGTAATCTGGTTTCATCCGTCCCCAGTCCATCGGTAGCCAGTCGTTAAGGGGGTCGAGTCCGCTTACCCACCATGCACCGGCCTCCGCGTGGGCATATCGTTTCAAGTAGCCATCACGCAGTCGCCCATCGTTACGTCTGGCAGTTTGAGGTAGGGCGCATAATAGATATTCATATATTGATGTCCCCGATAGAGAACGGACATTCAAAGCTGTTAACTTTGGGTCAACACCTGAACCAATAACCCATTCTTGCCAATGGCTTTGAGTTAGCTGGTCGTTTCCATTAGCTTCATTGATGCTAATTACATTGGTTTGTGCCATTTTGATAACCTCCGATAATGGTTGTATTCATCGGAGCTACCCACTGTTAATGGCTAAAGTAGCAGTGCTGATATCAAGTGTTGCCAATGGCTAACCACTTTATCTCTACTCAGTAAAGAAAAAATTTCAGATTTACAAGAAACCAATCGTCTTGACTAAAAGTCCTGAAATTAAGAGCATAAAACTCTCATGATTAGTTTTATAGGATTGATGTCACCTGATTAAAGCTGTGCTAACTTTACCTCAACTACGCAGACATTGTTAAACTGAGATTGTTATATAAACGGTTAGTAGCCTAATTGCTAGGCGTATGTCTTGCGTATGGGCAGCTAGCCGATTTCTTATTTTTTACTTGCTTCCAAAGCTGACCAAGCGGCTGGTGTAATGTTTGGAATTAGTTTATGAATAGTGAAAAATGCAGAAATCAGCCCTATGCTTTAGCTCAAGGCAAAATAAAACAGCTTTTAATTGAAAAAACAAAATATTCACGATGCTATCCTCATATACGAGGCATCTAGGCGTAAAATTCATCCCTAAATTATTTGCATCTAAGTAGCTCTTGCTGACATTCCGCTTTAAATCTAGAGTCGGGGAAAATTGTAGCGCCAGATGCCTTTTTTGCAATTTGTCCAAAAAAAGGCATAAAATATCCGACCCTGTATGCTAAGATTGCGAACAGGGGTCGAGTCGTGAGGCCTCGTTAGTTCTTCAAACAATTTGGTGTCTGTCTGACCCGCCAAAGTCTTGGACATCAATACTGTTATCTAACGACTCCCCTTACCATTTTGACTATCCGAATATACTGCTAGTGTTATTGCCCCCTCCTTTTTGTATTGATTGATTTCAGTCTGATTTGCAGACTTACTTTGGTAAGGTTAGCATGAAAAGCTGCTTGACAGTATCAAAACAGGCTAATCTGTTTTGTTTTGCAGGCTTGCAAATACTCAAGCATTTGCCTGAAAAACAAATCCACTCGCGCTATCCACCCTTTCAATAGACAGTTAACTCTTGAAGCAGTGTGCTTAAGCAGTTGAGTAAGCCATTTTATCAACGGTGCTAGTTCATCTAGCACCGTTTCAGTTTTTTCTAATCGAGAACATATCTCTTGAACCATGTTTTCCTTTAATACTATTCGTGCGGTGTTTGGTGCTGTTCGGTTAACCATTGCAGTGCTAGCACTCTTAAAATGTGGCTCATATTCGTTTTCATGCTTGTGCAAGCCTGCTTGAGTTGCTCTCGTTCATCTTCCAGCATGAAAACCCTGACCTCTGCTGCACCTTCTTGGCGACTGGTAACTATTGGAATGCTCATAATAAGCTCTGTTTGACTAGCTGTGTTATACAAGCCTTGCTCATTAGTATAACATTCAGGCGAATCGCTGTGTGATACAGGTGAAGAGATTTCTTCTGTTAATTTTTGTGATGACTCTGGCTCAATAACTTTTTTGGAGGTTCTAGATACCCCTTTTGTACTAAGACTTCTTTTATAAGTTCGTCCAATAAGCTGCTAACAGTTTTATCCTCATCCTCTGCCCATCGCTCTAGCGCTTGTTTTACATAATCGCTCGTGACAAACATTACTCGTGGTCTTTTACCTGCTGGCATTTTTTAACTTTAAATTGTGTACCTCAGTCAAGACAGTAGCTAATTCTCAGATACTTAGCTACTGTCTGTCTGATTTTTTTTTGAAAAAAGTAAATTGTTTCTTATATTTGTATTGATAATTCTCTGAGAAAATGCTACTTTAAAGTTGTCAGCCAAAAACAGTCACCCAACAAAGGCAACAGAAGCCAGAAAGTGCTGCTTTGGCTAACCCCTAACTGGATGTGTGGATTTAAGGCGATTGAGCCTCTAAATTCTCCAAAGCCAGAAAAAACAAGACTTTAACAAACAACAGAACCATGACAACGACATACACCAATGCCAAAAATTGGCTAGTTCAGGCAGACTTGTTAGCCAAATCAGGGCTAACTGACCTTATCGCCGGAAAAGACTCAGGAGCAGGGTATGGCAAGGCAATCATCGGTGATTTTTCCATCATGATGCCAGCCGCATACTCACTTGTTCGCAACCGAAACATCATGCACCACGAAACCATCTCAAAAGATGGGGCATGGGTGCGTTATGTACAAGGTTCACGCCTGGACTTAAAAGATGTTCAATTCTTTTGGGGCAGTGCGGCTCTAGCCCAAAGTGACCACACCTTACTGCACGAGGATAAGGCGAAAAAGGCAGAACTGGCACTAGAAAGCATTCTTGCAGACTTAGCAGTTTTGAATATTCCTTCGGGGGTCAAGCTTTCAATTAGTTTGAGCAACCATAACCCCGAACGCTGGGCAAGTGAGATTAAGCGCAGAGTTGAAGGCACTCACACCTTTGAACATCTGCACCCTGTAACTCGTTCCATTGTCACCAAGACAGTTGACATCGTGGTGACAGGTATTTACCCCGAAGGGTTTGGAAGCATTGCCCACTGCTTATTCGGTGAAGCAAGTCTGGTGCTTGACCCCTCAGAATTAGCGATCGCTCTCGATATCGGTTCATCAACGTGGCTTGTAACTGTCTTTAATGGCAGTGGTGCAGTGATTGACCGTCACTTGATTGAAGGTGGAGCGGGTGAACTGCACACCATGATTGCAGAAGCGCTCGACAAGCGAAACGACCGAGTAAGTCTGCTGTCCAAGGATGTAAAACACTCACCCAGCTTAGTGAACCAGGGAATTATTGAAGGCACTTTCACTTATGGCGGCAACCACCTCACAGGTAAAAAGTTTGAAACCGAGTACAGCCAATGCCTAGATGAATGGTGGAGTACCAGGATTGAGAAATTCGCCAATTTCGTGACTGCTGGCAATTATCTAGACCGAGCGAAATACCTTGTCGCCTGGGGTGGTGGTGTTTCCTTGCCAGTGGTGGATCAAAACTTAGCCGGTTTAGGCTTTGTGGTCTTGAATAATCCCCAATTCATCAATGCCTTGGGGTTGAAACTATTAACTCAAATATCAATTGGAGCTTAATTAATGAACTACGAATCTCGGCGTATAACCATCTCCTATCTAGCAGTAATTGAATTGTGCAAGATGTTTGATTTACCGCAAGATGCGCCAACACAAGCATTATCAGCAGGTGTAGAGAAGCTGATTTTTCAACACGGTAATGTGCAAGCATCGCCCAAAGTTGAAACTTCACTTTCTACACAGCCCAATAAATCGGCACTTAGCGCAATGGTCACTAATTTCAAAGGGGCAGCATGACCAAATCCAGATTTAGAAACACGGTTTTAGGCATTGGTGCAACAGCAGCAGCGTTAGCCCTTGGCTACTTCGGAGTGCAGTACTTCGGTCGTAACAATATGTTCACCATCGCCGCAGCTGTCGGGGGTGGAGGGGCTATCAGCTATGTACTTCAAAGGCCGAGTCAGCCAGAAGCGCCAAGCACTGACCCAGAACCCCAACCCACACCAGTTAAAACCCAAAGGAGGAGAAACAAGTCATGAGCGACCAAGACACCCAAAAGACACAGCCAAGCCTAACAACAACCGAAATAATGACCATCATCCTCGGTTGCGAACAGATTCTTCGGTTCGTGCAAGCATCTCCCAATTACAAGCAAATCGAAGCCTCCGAAAGGTTCAGTACATCGAATGACTTAAAGATGGGCGATGCAGTCCAAGCCTTGATGGAGATTCACGAAGCAATCCTAAATATCGAGTTCTACTCTCAAGTTTGAGGAACTTATGTTAGAAACGACAACTTTGCAACGTAATCACCTGTACCAATTCCGTGGTCAACAATTGCGCTACAGCCATCGGTCTAATTGTCGAGTTAATGCGCCTTTCATATTCAATGACTCTAAGGGCAGAAGAAAAGAATTAAGTCAAAACCAAGTGCAGAGGGAGGTTTTTGAACTTGTTGAGTTTTGTGAGAACTGATGATGAAGCGATTGCCCCGACCGACCAAAGTAAGTGCAATCGCCCCACCCGAAAGTGCATCAAGTACACATCGTTACAAGGATCTTAACAGCATGGCACTCGATTATAGAAATCCCAATGATTGGGGACGCTGTTCTTTCACTGATAATGCTTTGAAACTCCAGCAATTTAAAGCTCTTAACCCAACAGCTACGAAGCGCGAAATAAATAGTTTTCTTTGCAGCCTTTACTTACCCCTCACCGGAACCGAATTCTTAGCAACTCATGAAACCATTGATGACCATCCATACTCTGCTGCATTTGGTCAATTCTTGGGTAATGGGATTGACGCGGACATTGCAAATATCTTGGCGTTTGGCTCCAACAGATTTGATTTAATCTCTGATGATTTTGACGACCCCGTAAGGCAACTAGCAACGAGAATTTATAGCCGATTTGAAGACATGGGGTATTGGGATGAATTGCCCTCAGATGAAGGTGATATCGACTACGACAACATACCTTATTAGGAGTGTCAGCAATGGACTTTGCAATACGTAATCCGGTACTTGGTCATGCAAGTCATATTGACGAGAAGGCGCAATCTTGGGGAGGGTTTGAGTCTGATATTCTGGGCTATCTTTCGGATATAAATAAGCTCGAACAGTTTGCGGATTATGCGAATAATGCCCAAGAATTATCAGATAGGTTAGAGCCTTTCTTAGACAACGCCAAGGTCGTCTTTGAGGCGATGGAGAAGCTGACCAAAGGACAAGTTACCTGGGTCGAACTTCGTAAACAATATGGCTCTCATGTTGCGGGTGCTATCGCCAAAATTCGCAAACTAAACTCCGAGTTTGATTCGGAGATGAGTAAAATAGATGCCCAAGATAGAGCCGACTTGTTGCGGATTGACCAAAAGCGTAAACACGCTTTAACTGAAGTTGCAGCCCAATTACATCAAGATTTACAAGCTGAACTTTGGCGGCATGAAAACAAGATTAGTGGCATAGAAAACAGGCAAGTTGTGCAAGCCGAAAGGCAAGCAATTACTACGGGATTAAGAGAGAAACGCCAACAACTTTTAGCCCGTGCGAGGTATGGCTCAAGGGCTTTAGAACCCAATCAAGCACCCCAAGAAGTCATACCAGTTACTAGCCAAACTTCTGCACCAGCATCTAGTGTTTCTGCAACAGGAACAGTTCGCGGTTGGGGTGCAATGTTGGGTAACTTGTGGCAGAAATTAGGCGATAGATAACTATTAGTTGAAAGGACACAGGCTGATGCTAGTAAGGAAACGAAATGAAGATCCTCATAGCGTCAGCCCTTTTTTACATGAAGGGCTGGCACAAACACCACAATCAACTAAGCAGCATCAACAACCCGAACAGTTACCACCACTGCCAGAAAATAACAGAGGTAGAACATTTAGACGTGCTGGTAATGCCTGTGAAATTGTCGCTGGCAGTTGTCTAAACAGTGCAGTAATTTTCACTTTTCATCTGTTGCAAGTTCACCCAGTTGGAATGTTCTTAGCTGTGGGTACTGCACACCTGTACTTTACTGCCACTGCAACAGGTGAAGGGTTCAATAATTTCGTCACTAATTTAATGACTGGTTGCAGTGCATCACTGGCGTTATTATGTGCGCTTTCCGACCCGTTGGGTGAGTGGAATGAAGCGAGAACTTCTACTAGTACAGTTAAGACTTCTATTGAGTCGGTTTATAAGCCAAAAACTGCTGAATCTTCAAGTTGGATGGATGGTGCAGGAGTGGGCATATTTCTAGCGATATTAATGATTTTTCTATTTGGTGGTAGTCAGAGGAAATGAATTATTTAACCGACAAACATAAACAGTTATCCGAGTCCCAACAATCGGGTTTAATGAAGTGGTTCGGACAGTTACCGATGGATAAAAAAGCTGTTGCAATTGGGCTGAGTTTAACTGTAGGAATTAGCTCGGCAGCGATGGCGTGGAAAGGGGAGTCAAGCGACCGAATTTATTTTTGTGTCAAAACCCCAAAGAAAACATTGGTATGTCAGGACAAGAATAACAGACCATTTCGCATGACCCCATTTTATTGGTCACAGTGGCAGTTAGAAGGAATGCCGCGCCAAGTAGTGCGTAACCCAGCTATGGGGGTAAACGGACTGGTGAAAGCGACTAACGCATATAAGCCTTTTTGGGCGTTTGGGGGATTCCTGGGGTTTGCGCTTGCGGGGTGGATGCTCCGCCATTGTCAAAATGAGGAGAAGCAGAGAGCAGTTTTTGAAGACATCGCCCAAAAACGGGACGCAGCAAAGGCAGAGATGGCCGCACGTTCCGAGCTACTAGAGAGTTGCCGAGACGTTGCGATCGCAGAAGTCCAACTACAGGCGGATTTGGATCTAATCGCTAACGATCGCACTGTTGATATCCAAAAAGCTGAGATTTACGCCCACACCGAGATTGAAGTTACCCAAATGGAGGCAACTGATGCACTTTTCGAGGCGCAGACGGCTGGGATGACCGAAGAACAGAAGGCAGAGTACATCAAGCAGTTGCGTGAGATGAAAACCCCTTATCTGCAAGGGAGCCAAACTTTACAGGGGACGATTGACCCCAACGATAAGGTTACTGGAGATGAACAGGGCGCAATCGCACCGGGAGCAACCCCAACAGGTGATTACCTTCACCCATCAGAAGCTCTTGCCCTGAATACTTTGCAAGCCCTAGCCAGAGCCGATAGTTCTACTGCTTTAGTCGCCGCGCCGGGAAGCGGTAAATCAGTAACCCTCAATTACTTAATTGGGCGGATTTTGGCTGATTCCCCAGGGGCGGACATCTGGGTAATTAGTGCTAAGAATGATAGTTTCTGTGGTTTACGGGAGAAAGAGAGAGTAATTGTTTTTGACGGGGAAAACCCAGACCTAGCCAAAGAGGTAATTGACAACTTTTACACGGACTACAAACAGCGTAAACAGCTACCAGAATCAAAACGCGAATCCTTACCACCATTGATTCTCATTCTGGATGATTGGTTAGTGATTGCTGACTCTTTAAGCAAGCTTTACTCTGATTGGAATTATGGGAGTAAATTACTTGATGTTTTACTGATTGGTAGAGAGTTTAATACTAAGTTCATTGCCTCCCTACAGTCTTTTAATTTGGCGGCTTTGGGCATTGAAAAGATGGATGCCCAAACTCGTCTCTGTCTCAATTTATTGTTGTTAGGTAACAGGTATATCAAGAACGGAAGGGAGCAAGAATCTTATGGGGTGCTGGAGTTAATTTTAAATAGAGGTGACATTATCCCAGGGAAGCAAGAGCGGGAGCAAATTAAATCTAAATACTTGGATATTAAAGCAGTCTCTTATCAAAACTTGCGTCCAGTAATGATTGCTTCCGTTGGGGGTTTTGTTGTGGCATTAATGCCAAAATTATCTAATCAAGTCAAGCCGATTGCTTCGGAGCAGGAATATCTAGATAGAGTATTTGACCTGGAATTTAATTTAAGTCCGACTCACCAGATACATCCTAAACCATTATCTGAAGTGGCTAACAAGATTTATGAATACTTCCAGAATGTGAAGTCGAAAACGCCAAAAACATTACGTGATTTGAAGAAGGCAGATAGGTTATCTGGTTATAAGGAGCAAGAATTAATTGATGGTTTAGCTGAATTAGTAGAGAGGGAGAAGATAAATTGTGACGGCAATGATAACTACTCCCTACCTGATTGGTGAAAGTCCTGCCGTGATGCCGTGGTCATAAAAAGGAATGTCTTACTGGCTTTTCTGAGTGGACACGGCATCACGGCACAATCACGGCAATCCCTGCCCTGTATAGGTCGTAGCCTACGGCACTGCTACGGCAGCACGGACACCCACGGCAGAAGCATCAATAATAAGTCTGCCAATAAACAGCCATTTATTATTAGAGGATTAATCAAATCATGCTGAAAATAGTAATTGTTGAACCAGAAACATTCACGCTCTTGGGCATCAAAAGTGCTATTGAACAATCTCCAGATATAGAAGTAACTGGTGATGCCTCCAGTGGAAAGCTAGGGTTTCAGTTAATTGAACAGACCAACCCTGATGTTGTGTTAGTAGATTTACTCTTACCCGACATGAGTGGTTTAGAACTGACTAGCTCAATCAAAAGGAAAACTAATAGTAAAGTGGTGATTTTTACTAATCAGACTCATTCCGACTTTATTAAGTCAGCTTTCCGTCATGGTGCTGATTCTTATATGCTCAAAAGTGCTGATATAGAATTGATTGAACTAGCCATCAAGAGAGCTTACTTTGATGAATGCCTGCTTGACCCAAAGCTGGCTAAAAAACTGTTAAAAAACCTTGATAAAAATAGATATATTGACCCTAGTTTTGCTGATAAAAACTTGCTTGACTCTCCCACCGAACGACAAATACAAGTCCTGCGTTTACTGGCTCAGGGTTTAGGTTTTGAACAGATTGCCAAAGAAATGTTTCTCTCTGTTAGTACAGTCAAACATTACGCCAGCGATTTGTACAGTAAATGGCACGTCAAGAACAGTTATGAGGCGATAAAAAGAGGGGCGATGCTTGGTTATATAGACTATAACTTGATTGTGAATGAATGATGTATTGGTGAGGATAGCGAAAGGATTAAGTTGGGGAGTGGTGGGGTTTAATTCTGATGCCAAAAACCAAGAGCAAAATCTATTTGTGGGGTGGATACACCGAATTTCTTATAGTATCTCTTGATTACTTACCCGTGTTATAGTACATTAGTTCTATGAAATACCTCCTTAGCTAACCAAAAATCAAACCCCGCTTTTTTCGTGGGGTTTATTTTTGTACAAAATCTCTATGTCCCTAACACTACTAGCCCAATCGTTGCTGCAATACGCCCAGATCGGACAGGAAGAACATCGGCAGTCATAGGCATCACCGTGCCAAAAAAGGTTTTTTGTACGCTAAGGAAAATTCTGAGCCAATGCCACGCAGAGTTGTTGCGCGGTCTTGGCTCTGCAAATGCGCTCTAAAACTGGCTTTGAGATGCAAAGTAAGAAACGTAATCATCAACGTTTCTTAAACCAAACTTCTAGTTGCTTCTCTATCTAATGAAATATTACCTCAGAAAGGTAGGGCGGAAACTATTGCTGTACAAGGATTACAGCCTTAGCGTACAATTTTACCCTTTTGGCGCGGTGATGCCAGAATCTTCAGGACAGGAATAGCCATAGCTATGCTTAACGAGATAGCTGCTTCTCTACGCCCGTTATACGTAGTCGATACTTGTACAACTCCTTACTAACACCAAAATAATCGGCCGCAGCTTCAATATCCATCTTCTGACGATGACTGCCAGCGATAGCAGGTCTAGGGAGTAAGAGACAAGCACCCAACCAATCGGCTTCGGCCTCCTGGCGCTTATCAAATGTACGAAAGCCTATGCCAGTGCTATCAGATACGATGATCTGGGATGATTCATGGTTAAGAATGATGTGAGCCTGCTCGTGCATCAGATCATTGGATTGGCGGGCAACTGAATGGGACGGATTGAGTACGATAATGTCTTTTGTTCCTGAGCGGACGGTAACAGCAGACCATTCATCGCCCTCCGTTGATTGAAGGTAACGAAGCGTTTCACGGGGTAAGCCTGGCACATTGGCGAGTTCCCAGATAAATACATTTAAATACTTTGCAAGTTCGCGTGCAGGCAACGGGTCTGTATCTTTCAGACCTAAATGTGACCTGACCTGAATCGCAGTGTTCTCGCATCGTGATTTGAAACCCCGGACGAACAGTGCTTCATCATTTTTTGATATTGGGCCGATCATTCGTCATCCTCTGCCACGGCAGCTTGATGAATAGCAAGAATTAATGCACCCAAATGTTGCGCGGTCTTTGGACTCATTGTCTTGCCTGCCTTAAAGTGAGCAAGCATGACCGTTTGGTTGGGCTTGGATGTAGTTTCTGTTTCTCCCTGCTCCTTGTAACCCAGAACCTCGCCAGGATCGACTCCAAGCCAGGCACAAATTTTTGTAAAGGAGTCTAGATCAGGCTGTTTTCCTGCCTCTACTCGTGATAGGGTTGCCGCACTGATATTCATTTCTGCCGCAACTTGTCTCAGTCCTCTGCTACCCCTTCGTTTCTTGATGAGGGGGCCAAGTTGCTCAAGTGTAAGCCTAGCCATAAAAAATCCTTTCGTTTTTGTTTCACTATTGCAACACTGTTGCAGAGGTGATATAATAGATTTGAATCACTGAAGCAACGTTGTTGCAGAGATGGAATAGTTTCACTCTATCACGATTAGCATCAGGGGTTTGTATTGTATTAGCTATTTTGGTGTGAGGATTTAATGATGAACGAAAAAGAACACAAGCATGATGTAGGGCATAGTAAAGTCCGTGTCCATATAGATCGTAAGCAGTACGAGTCGCCGAATCCAACAACAGGTTCAGCGCTTTATGTACTTGGGCACGTTCCTCATGGATTCGAGCTGTTTCAGGAGGTAGAGGGAAAGCAGGAAGATAAAGTCATCCCGAATGATGGAAATGAGATTCATCTCAAAGAAGACGAGCATTTTTATAGCACTAAAGAATTCAAGATCATCGTGAACGGTCGTCCCAAAGAGGTTACTTCAAAGGAATTATCGTTTACCGAGATTGTCTCTTTGGCATTTAGTAATCCTCCGACAGGCGAAAACATCCTTTTTACAGTTACATACGAGAAGGGCAAAGGCAGCAGGCCTGAAGGAACTCTAGTCGAAGGACAATCGGTACATATTAAAAATGGGATGATCTTCAATGTCACAGCAACTGATAAGTCGTAGCATTGACTTAAAGCGTCTACAAGATGAAGGCTTTGATCTGGAGATCAACTCAGGCTATCTACTGGTCAAAAATATTCCGTATTTAAACTCCAACCGAGAAATCAAATACGGGATGCTTGTTTCAGAATTGACTCTTGCTGGCGATGTAACCACTAAACCTAGTACACACGTTATTGAGTTTGGCGGTGATCATCCTTGCCATAAAGACGGGACAGAAATAACTCAGATCAAACATGCGAGTACAAGAAAGCAACTCACTCAGGGAGTTGAAGTTCAACATACGTTTTCAAGCAAACCTCCTCAAGGCTATTCAAACTATTATGAAAAGCTGACTACGTATATCGCTATTATTTCTAGTCCTGCACAAGCAATTGATCCGGCTGTCACAGCAAAGAATTTCTCAGTTATCCAATCGGAGGAAGGAGAATCGCCATTCTGTTATCATGATACCGCATCAAGTAGGGCGGGTATCAATCTAATTTCTCAGAAATTAGCACTGGAAGATGTTGCTATTATTGGCTTAGGTGGAACGGGAACATACGTGTTGGATCTAGTAGCCAAAACTCCTGTCAAAAGAGTTCATCTATTTGATGGAGATAAATTATTTCAACATAACGCATTTAGGTCTCCAGGTGCGCCATCAATTGATGAACTGAGGGAAATTCCTTATAAGGTAATTTACTTCAAGGAACTGTACTCCAAAATGCATCAAGGTATTGTTCCTCATGCTTTCTATATTGAGGATGAAATAAGCGTTAATTATTTAAAGGAGATGAAGTTTGTATTCCTTTGCCTTGATAGAGGTACAGCAAAAAAACTAATTATTGAAAAATTAGAAGAATTTGGCATTCCTTTCATTGATGTCGGAATTGGTGTGAATTTAGTTGATGAATCGTTAGGGGGGATACTAAGAGTCACGACTAGCACTATAGAACAGCGTGAGCATATAAATAAAAGAGTTTCTTTTTCAGACAATAACGGTAACAACGACTATGCTCAAAATATTCAGATTGCTGATCTGAATGCTCTTAATGCAGCCTTAGCTGTAATAAAGTGGAAAAAAATATTTGGATTCTATCGAGACTTCAACGGGGAACATAATACTACATATACCATAGATGGCAATACACTAATTAACGAAGACCAGTTAGAAGGCTGAAACAGTGCTTAGACACGAATTTGTTGAATATATTCCTGATAACCTCAATGACAACACTATCTATGTGTCTATAAAGTTTGGAACCGTAGCTCATAAATGTTGCTGCGGATGTGGAAATGAGGTTTTTACTCCACTAAGCCCAACCGATTGGAAGTTAATCTTTAACGGTAAATCAATTTCGCTTGAGCCTTCAATTGGTAACTGGAGTTTTGAGTGTAAGTCTCATTATTGGATCAGACATAATGATGTTATATGGGCTGTCCAATGGTCACAAGAAGAGATTGACGCTGCCAGAATATATGATCGTTCTGCAAAAGAGAAATACTTTGAAGATGCTTCTAGTAACGTGATGACAGAGAAACCAAAGAGCGATAAACAAAAGCAAAGTTCTTGGATGAAATTGAAACAGTGGTGGTTGCAGTATTGGAAGTGACTGTAATAATATACCGCCCAAGAATGAGGTAGGGAGACTTTTAGTACATGAATATATCCGAAGATACCTTTGTTTCTTGGTCGAGGGGGCCTAGCCAAACAGAGTCTGATAAATGTGAGAACGCAGAGAGAATTGTTCGCAAAGCGATCAAAGCTGATGTTAAACTATCAAGCCTAGACATTTCCGTTTTTGCTCAAGGCTCTTACCGTGCCCGCACAAATGTTAGACAGAACAGTGATGTAGATATATGTGTCCGCTATAACTCAGCATTCTTTCCAGACTATCCCAGTGGTACTACACGAAACACGTTTGGTAATGTGGGTAGTGCTATATCCTTTGCTGAATTCAAGAATATGGTTGAGCAGGCGTTAGTCAATTACTTTGGTAGAAATGGGGTTACACGAGGTAATAAAGCTTTTGATGTTCATGCAAACACTTACAGAATTGATGCAGATGTAGTGCCTACTTTCGAGCATCGACACTACACAGGAAGATGGAACACAGATGGCACTCCTCACTACATTTCAGGTGTTGCCTTCAAGCCGGATAACGGTAGTTTGATACAGAATTGGCCTCAGCAGACTTACGATAATGGGGTAAATAGAAATAATAGTACAGGCCGGAAATATAAACGGGTTATTCGCATTTTGAAACGTCTCCGAGACAAAATGCAGAGCGAGAACGTATCAGGAGCCAAAAACATTTCGTCGTTTCTTATCGAATGCCTGGTTTGGAATGCTGCATTGGAAGCATTCTCAAAAGAGTCATACACAGAAATTCTTCGATATATCATTGTAGACATCTGGAGTCGCACACGTAAAGATGAAGATTGTTCTGAATGGGGTGAAGTAAATGAATTGAAGTATCTCTTCCGCAATTCTCAACCGTGGACTCGCCAGGAGGCGAATAATTTTCTCCAAGCAGTCTGGAATTATATTGGATATACATGAAGAATCTGAAAGCCAAATCATTTGCATATTTTCTTTTTGCACTGTTTGCGATTTGTTTTATCGGTGTCGCACTTGTCACAGGTGCAGAGATTACAGACATCTGGAGTGCATTGAAGATTGCCTATAAAACAATTCCAATTCTGGTGATTTTATGGGTAGGGTTTGTCACCTATGCTTGGAAATGGCGAATTTTTCAGAAGTGGCTTGTTCCCTTCCCTTATATTGAAGGGACTTGGCAAGGAAGCATACAAACGACCTGGAAGAATCCGCAGACTGGGGAGACTCCCGGCCCCATACCCACAATTCTCACAATTAAACAGTCCTTCACTCATATTAGTTGTGTTATGCGTACAGCAGAGATGACAAGTCGAAGTTACTTCGCCGACTTCTGGCTGGATAGTGATGAGCAATTACGAAAGCTTGGATATTGCTACACGAGTTCTCCCTCTATATCAGTTGCAGAACGTAGCCAGCCCCACGATGGCACAATTGCTTTAGAGATAATCGGTAATCCTGTAGAAAAACTTCATGGTATTTACTGGACTACGAGAAAAACAACAGGTGAAGTTACCTTAAGATTTCGTTGCCGTGAAAAACTTGACGAATATCCATCTGATCTAGGCGATCATCCGATGAAAGGTAGGGCGGAAACTATTGCTGTACAAGGATTACAGCCTTAGCGTACAATTTTACCCTTTTGGCGCGGTTATGCCATCGCCTGACTTGCGCCAAAATTGATATCAACTCTGATATCAATGCCCCATCTATTAAAGCGATCGCACTCTTGGCGGGCGGTTACGCCATCGCTCTGGGGAGTGCTTCACCGCAGCTATGCCAAAGTAGTGCTAAAAATCAGCAATCAAGTCGCCACTACAAGGAGTAACCCCCAAGCCTTGTATAGAAAAGATAGATATTTGCCAAACTTATCAATGGGGGTAAAATTGGGATTTTGAGGGTGTGAATGATAAGCGTGGCTTAACTGAGGCAATTTAAAGCGTGGATATTCACGACAGAATCAGGGTTTGGGACGATGAGAACTGTTGGTATTTCAACGTATAATACGAACAGTGTAAGAAAGCCAAAATGCTGGTACGTCGTAAGAATAAGGATTACAGGTCACGGGAATATCTTACAGTACGTGAGGTAAACAGCATACTGCGAGCGGCAAAAGTTTACGGACGGTACAAGGTGAGGAATTATGCGTTGATACTGTTAATATTTCGCCACGGGCTGCGGGTGTCGGAGGCTTGCGATTTGCGATGGGATGCGATTTCGTTTCTGGATGAGGAGATTTTTATCACGCGCAAAAAAGGGAGTGATAGCGGTGTGCATCCGTTGCCTGTGGATGAAATCGAGGCATTGAAAGAATTAAAGGAATTAAATATTGGTGGTAATTACGTTTTTATTGGGGAAAGGGGAGAGAGGTTAACCTCGGCTGCGGTACAAAGATTGTTGACTAGGTTGGGGGAAGTAGCTCTGTTAAACATCAAAATCCATCCGCACCAGTTACGCCATGCTTGCGGTTACTACCTTGTGAATGAAGGGCATAGTACCAGATTTATTCAGGAATTTTTGGGGCACAGGGACATCCGCCACACGGAAAAATATACCAAAGTTAATTCCAAACGCTTTTCTGGCATCAAGTGGAACACAATTGATGAGTAATGAAATTAACTGATAATCGCGTCGAATACCTGTGCGCGGGTGGGCATTGAAGGCGTTAGTACCCACAGTTTCAGGAGGACTGCGTTAACTAGGATGAGCGATGCCGGGATACCGTTGCGCCACATTCAGGAGATATCGGGGCATCGGACTTTGGCAGCTTTGGAGCGATATTTGAGGGTGACTGAGAAGCAGAAACAAAATGCCATCTCTGCTTTGGACTTTTGAACTAAGCAGATTCAAAATACTGTACGCTACACTGCGGAGAATCCCCGGCGGTTTGAGCATTTTGATTGGCAGTGGGAGTAGCCTTTTTGATGAGATTTTCATCGACTAACATCATTGGCTGATAGGATATTAGCTTGAGAGTAAACTATTTAATTACTTGGAACTAGTAACATCCGCGCCTCAATTCCTTCCCAGATTGTGGGGGACACTCGCACAGATGCTTTTTTGCAATGAATAGTAAGGTAGTTGGCGTAAAGATAATTGTCCAGTGGTTTGACATTTTTCAGGGAAAAATTGATTATATCTGGGTTGAGATTAAAAGCATTGAGTAAGGTTTGTTTGAGCTACTCAAAAAATGTCAGGCGCATTTCCAGTGGTTGTTCATTATCAAGAATTTTATCTTTTAGTTCTTTGAGTTCGCTACAGCTAAAGTCCACTCAAGTGAACTGGATTTTTTATAGAGTCCTCTAAAGAGGACTTGTGCTATGAGACTTGGAATTTATTCCGATGCGGTATTTTGCGCCTTTATGTGAGCTTTTGATACTATTATCAACAGTGACAAAATATTGAATCATTTATGTTTGAAAAGAATACAGACGTTCGGCGAATTTGGTTCATAGTCTTACTAATTATGTTTTTTCAGTCTATAATAGGAGTTATTTTAGCATCTGTAATTATTCCAGGTTTATCCACAGAACAGAGGCTAGATTATGGTATTAAAGCTTTAACAACTACCGGCACAATTTTTGCTGGAATTGCTGTATTTATTAACGCTTTCTATACAGGCAAAAATTCTGAAGCTCTAAATAAAAGTGCTATGGCTGCCTTAAAAAATGCTGAGGCTGCACTCAAAAATGCTGTAATCGCAGAAGACAAACAAATCACAGAACGCTTTGCAAAAGCCATTGAGCAGCTTGGCAGTGAAAAAATTGAAATGAGATCAGGCGCAATTTATACGTTAGAGAGAATTGCTAAGGATTCTGCAAAAGATCACTGGACAATTATGGAAGTCCTTACTGCGTTTGTGCGAGAGAATGCGCCGAGGAAGCCAGATGAAGAGAACACACAGCAAACGCCAAAAATTTGCACTGATATTCAAGCAGCCGTCACTGTTATTGGACGACGTAATTACGAAAATGACAAAAAAAATCAAAGCCTTGATTTAAGCAATATCGATATCCAAGGTGCTAACCTCATTGGAGCTAACCTGCAAGGGGCATTCCTCGGTGGAGCTAACCTGCAAGGGGCATTCCTCATTGGAGCTAACTTGCAAGAAGCAATCCTCTATAAAGCTAACTTGCAAGAAGCAATCCTCTATAAAGCTAACTTGCAAGAAGCAATGCTCAGAGAAGCTAACCTGCAAAAGGTAAATATCATTGGATCTCATCTACAAGGCGCAATTCTCTACACAGCTAACCGGCAAGAAGCCATCCTCAAAGAAGCTAAACTGCAAGATGCTGTAATCCTCGGTGTAGATACACTGCGAAGGGTACTCCTCGGTGTAGCTAATCTGCAAGAGGTACTCCTCGGTGTAGCTAACCTGCAAGAGGCATTCCTCAG
Organism: Nostoc sp. C110; assembly: GCF_043099725.1. GTDB lineage: Bacteria > Cyanobacteriota > Cyanobacteriia > Cyanobacteriales > Nostocaceae > Nostoc > Nostoc muscorum_A. Next base: position 72,393 of record NZ_CP171138.1, read on the forward strand.
TGGAGCTAATGGAGCTAACCTGCAAAAGGCAGACCTCAGTGGAGCTTACCTGGAAGGAGCAGATTTAAAAGGAGTGAAAAATCTAGAACAAAAGCAGATTGACTCAGCTAGGGGCGATCGCACCACTATTCTGCCAGATCATCTAGAATATCCGAAACATTGGCAATAACTTTCAGGAAATTTAAAATATTTATAGAAATCTAATATTAAAAATCACAGTCCAGTTAATGGTGACGTGGCGGCGGATTGTCCAAATCCTTTTATGTCTTGATTGAGACTTCAAATTCCGTAAAAACTTTGGCTTGCTCTAAGACTAGTTCCATAGCTAGTGCCTCCATATCGGGGGGATAACCATATTGACGGAGCAGCCTTTTAACTGCAACTTTCATTCGGGAACGGACACTTTCTTTAAGATTCCAGTCGATAGAGGCATTTTTGCGAATCCGATCTACTAGCACGATCGCTAATTCTCGCAGTTTATCAACACCCATTACATCCTGTGCGCTTTGGTTTTGTGACAGCGCATCATAAAAGGCCAGTTCATAGGGTTCTAGTCCCAGTTCTTCACCCCTGGCATTGGCAGCTTTCGTATCTTTTGCCAGTTCCAGCAGTTCTTCTAAGACATCCCCAACGGTGATAACTTGGTTGCGATAGCGGCGTAGAGCATCTTCTAACATTTCCGAGAGTTTACGACTTTGGACAATATTTGTCCGACTGCGAGTTTTAACTTCATCCTTGAGTAGTTTTTGCAGCAGTTCTACCGCAAGGTTTTGGTGTTCCATGCCCCGCACTTCTGCCATAAATTCATCGGAGATGATGGAGATGTCAGGATTTTTAATACCAGCCTCATCAAAGATGTTAATCACTGCATCGGATACCAACGCTTGATCTACGACTTGACGGATGGCGGTTTCGATGTCTTGGTTGCTGAGTCCACTACCATCACCGCCGCTTTCTAGTTTTCTGAGGCTGGCTTGGATGGCTTGGAAAAATGAGATGGTTTCTGATGCGGCGATCGCTTGGGGATGGGGGACGGCGAGAGAATGGGCTTTAGATAGGGCGATAACTTCACTGAGAAATCTATCTTTGATGTTTGGCGCAGCTACATAATTGGTGGCATTTTTGAGGATATTGAGTTTTTCGCCAGTGTCAGCATCAAAATAATGCTGATAGGTAAAGCCTGACATGATTTGCTCGACGATTTCCAGTTTGGCTAGGAGTAGTCCCACTGCCACATCTTGATTGAGGGTGAGGTCGCCTTTACCGCCACTTTGAGAATAAAAGGATAGGGCTTTTTTGAGTTCGGTGGCTAGTCCCAGATAATCCACAATCAAACCGCCTGTTTTTTCAAAATAGACGCGGTTAATCCGGGCGATCGCTTGCATTAAATTATGACTTTTAAGCGGTTTATCAATATACATGGTGTGCAGACATGGGGCATCAAAGCCTGTGAGCCACATATCGCAGACTATGGCTAATTCTAGGGAGTTTTCGGGGTCTTTGAGGCGTTGGGCGAGGTTTTGACGTTGGGCTTTGCTGGTGTGATGTTTAACTAAATTACCTTCATCGGCAGCAGAGGTAGTAATTACAACTTTGATTTTGCCTAAGTTGAGATCCTCACTGTGCCAATCAGGGCGGAGTTGAATTATGGCATCGTAGAGGTTAACGGCGATTTGGCGGCTCATGGTAACAATCATGGCTTTGCCTTTGTTTACCTGTTGCCGTGCCTCGAAGTGGGTGACAATATCTTGGGCAATCTGTTTTATTCTTTTAGTAGAACCAACAATCGCTTCCAGTTTTGTTTGTTTAACTTTGGCTTTTTGGGTAGTGCTAAGTTCTTCAAAGCTCAGGTCTTCGTCTAGCTCATCTAGGAGTTGTCTACCTGCTGCGTCTAAATCAACTTGTACTAAGCGGCTTTCGTAATAAATCGGCACGGTTGCCCCATCTTTAACGGCTTGGGCGATGTCGTAGATGTCGATATATTCACCAAAAATAGCGGGGGTGTTTTTGTCGGTTTGCTCTACAGGTGTACCAGTGAAGCCGACAAAGGTAGCATTGGGTAAGGCTTGTCTAATATATTTTGCAAAGCCGTATTTGGTGCGTTTACCAATCACGTTACCTTCAGCATCAAGGACGTTAACTTGTTTAGCTGTGAAACCGTATTGGCTGCGGTGGGCTTCATCAGCCAGGACAATGATATTAGGGCGAGGGCTGATTTGGGGATAGAGGGTTTCGCCATCAGCCGGGGAAAATTTCTGGACGGTGGTAAAAATGATACCGCCTGAGTTGGTGTTGAGCAGTTGGCGGACTTGTTCTCTATCTCCTGCTTGTTGGGGGTCTTGTCTAAGGAGTTGTTGACAGCCTGCGAAGGTATCAAATAGTTGATCATCTAAGTCATTGCGATCTGTCAACATGACGATGGTGGGGTTCTGGAGATTTTGGTTTAAAACCAGTTTTCCTGCCAGAAATACCATTGAAAGGGATTTACCACTTCCTTGGGTATGCCAAAGTACACCGCCTTTGCGTGCGCCTTCTTGGGATGAGGCATTAATGATAGATTCGACAGCTTTATTAACGGCGTAATATTGATGATATGCGGCGATTTTTTTAATGGTGGTAATGCTAACTATGCCTGTTTTCAGGTCTTCGGTTTTGGACTTTTCAAATACGGTAAAGTGACGAATTAAATCTAGTAAAGTTTGCTTGTTGAGTAGCCCGTTAGTTAAAATTTCTAGTTCGTTAATCTGGTTTTCGCCTGTAGGGTTTTTCCATGTGGAGAAGCGGTTAAACCCAGCCGTAAGTGAACCAGCACGGGCGGATAGTCCATCTGAAATTACTAATAGGGCATTGTAGGTAAATAGGCTAGGAATTCTGCATTTATAGGTTTTGAGTTGGTTATAGGCGGCGTTAAGATTGGCTTTTTCATTGGCGGCGTTTTTAAGTTCGATGACGACGAGGGGTAAGCCGTTAATGAACAGGACAATATCGGGGCGGTGGTTATGGTTGTCTTCAATGACTGTAAATTGGTTTACGGCGAGAAATTCGTTATTTTCGGGGTATTCCCAGTCAATTAATTTAACAGGTTCGCCTCTGGTTTCGCCGTTTTTTTGATATTCAACGGTGATGCCTTCTATGAGGTATTTATGGAATATTTCGTTGTTGTTGAGTAGGTCGGAACTAGCAATATTAAATATTTCCCGTTGTGCCTGATATTGGGCATCATGGGGAATGGTGGGGTTAATTCTTGATATTGCCTGTGGGAGTCTATCTTTTAAAATTACTTCACCGAAGGTTTCTCGCTCTTGCTTGATGCCTTCTGGTTGGATGTCGTAGCCGTTGCTGTAGCTATAACCAAGGTTTTGCAAGAGTTTGAGTTGGTATTGTTCGATTTCGTCTTCGGTGAGGTATTTCATAATAGTAAAGATTCAAGTATTTGAATTGATATATCAAAAATATTTCGTTCTATTTTAATTTCGCAGGATTGGTCAGCAATCACTTCAAATATAAAATAGTTGGGTTCTTCTGCTTGTTTCTTGTAGAAAAGAATATGAGGGTATCCATTGTGAAGATAACCATAAGCAAAAGGAGATAAGCAAATAATTTGATTATTGGCTATTAACTTACAAAACAATCGATATTCCTTCAAATTATCGATGTTTTTTTGTATAAAATTATTGTCTAAAATTAAGTCATGATTTCTTTTTTTTAATGAATGCCCATCGAATTTTAAAAATCTTATATCAGTAAGGCTACTAAGAGTATTTTTATATTGAATTAATGATATAGACTCTAGCTTCTTTACTTCAAAAAGCAAATCTATGACTTTCGATATAAGTAAATTGTATTTATCTTCAGCTTGAGATTCTTCTAAAGCTGCAATATGCGAAAAGGAATTTCTTTCATCATTTAATTCACGTAATTTGCCAATCACAGAAATTGGAACAATTTCACCAATTATAAGATTGAATGTATTTAGATCATTATATTCTAAAATTTTTTCAATGATTTCTAGTTTACAGCCTAGCCTATCTGATAACAAACCATTTCCATTCAACCTAATTCTGGCATTATTAAAAATACGCAATGTGGATAAACTTAGTCTCCTATCGATAATTTCTCCAATAGCTATAGCGTAGAGAATATATATCAAAGATTCCCAAGTACTACGGAGTAAATGTAATCTTTGATTATTATTTTCATAGCCGTGGTATGTTCTTTCAAAATAGAAAGCTATAGGTGCAGGAAATCTTTCCATCACCCTTTCTGGAAATGCTTCTTTTTGTTCTGTTAGATATTCATTATAGGCTTCAATATAAGCCTGTATATCCATTTCAAAAAGAATTAAACTAGCAGGAGATGAAAAGTTTTCTATTTGAACTTCTTCATATTTTTCGTCTAAATAATCATTAAATTCTGGATTATCGTTATACTGCATAAGTAGGTGGACGTGGATATTTATCTTTAGGATAAGGCAGGAGGAAAGAGAGTTAGTTACATATCAACGCGGAGTTGACCACTCATTAGTTTAGGTAATATGGCATCACGGGTTTTAGTTAGAGTTTGGATTTGATTAAAATTTATTAGTATTTTGTCAATAGTTGCTGTGGCTAGGGCTGAAAATTTATCAATTAATTCAAAATCTGGAATCACAAAACTATACTCACAAATTCTTGATGGTGACGTATGGCGAACCGTAGAACCTGATGACGTTCCTAAAATATGAGATCGATATTCTCTACGACATAAAAGAAAATATAAAAATGTTTTGTCGATATTATTATTTTCTACCTTTCCTATCCTTTGGTTATGTAAAAATACTTTTCCTTTAATATCTGGAATAAATGCAGGATAGCCCAGGCTATCTCCCTCTTTACTTAAATCTGTCATTGTGATAGCCAAATCTTTTCTTCTTAAAACATACTCATTTAAATAATCATCAGCAGAGTAATATTTATACTTTGAATCATTGAATCCACCACCGATTTTAAAATTAACAGGAGTTAAAAGAATTTTTTCTGTTACTTCCGTTGTTATATATTCACCCTTGAAAGCATAGCCATGTTTAATATTGAGATATTGTCCTAATTTCCCAACACTCCAAGCTTCGGGAATATAGCCTAACGCCGATCGCACCATCGCCCCACCAGATGATTTATAGGGCTTGCCGTCTGCGTTGGGGAACTCGAAATCTATAAACCAATGCTTAAATAGAGTTTGTGCGATCGCCTCTAAAGTATCATTCTGTCGCCTCAGATTTTCGATTTTAGAAGATAAGTTAAAGTATAGTTCTCCTATAAATTCTTGATATTTTCTTTCAGGCAGAGGGATTAAAAGTTTATTAAAATCAGTTTTTTTGAAGTGTGGAATTACAGCATCAACATTAAGATATTTTATTCGTCTTTGTACTGTTTTTGAACGTAAAGCGGCAAATAAATAAAGTGGATCTATCTTCTTTTTATCCGCTCTAACAGCTACCATATCTTGCGCTATACAGAAATCAATATTCTCAGGAACAAGGCAAACTTCACCATTATTACTTCCTTTGTTGGTTAAAATGATATCGCCTGATTTTGGATGCGCTCTAAACCAGTTATCAAAAATTTCTTGTGATACATATCTAAGATTTAATTTTTGTGGATAAAGATGATCATTACTAATGCAATTAGTAGCAATTAAAGCTATAATCTTTTCAGATGTTTCAGCGAGTGGAACAGTTTTCCCTCTATTATCAACGACAAATTCCAAAGATTCTGCTAATGATATTTCATTTATGTTAAAAACTTTCCAATTACTCATAACTTAATATCTACTTTTACTAACTACTCTTTAAATTACAAAACAAAAAAAATAAGTTCACCCATAATTTACATCCAAAAGCTGCCTTAATTCCTGCTTACAAATCTCCCCATCTGGCAAATAAAGCTGACATTTCGACACAAAAAGCTAATTAGAAATATTATCTACTTAACCAAAATAAAAGTGCCAGACAGTGTTTAGCATTTTTCATTGTTAGTAGTTAAATCATCCATAACTCAGCCTTCACCACTATTAACAAACCAATTTTCAACCATTAAATCATTAAAAAACTCAAAATCAGAAATATTATTAGTTACCAAAATTAAATTATTACTGTAAGCAATACTCGCAACTTGACCATCAATAAAAGCTGGAGTTTTCCCCATCTTAGATAATCTAGCCCTTTCTTGGGCGTGCCACTGTGCAGCTTTTAAATCATAATTTAGTATTGTCATTTTCAAAGGTATTTGATTAATATATTCCACCAACAATCGACGTTTTTGTGATTCCACCAAACGTAAACAACCAAATAAAAGTTCGTGCATTACAACCGAACCAGTCGCAGTCTCTAGTTGATGCTCAGTCAGTTTTTTAACTACATTAACATTAGGACTTTGACGAGTGGCTTCTGAAATAATATTTGTGTCTAATAAATACTTGATACTCAAAACTCAACATCCCTACCGACAGAGCGATCGCGCATATCCGCAAAATCTGCATCATCAAAAGTAATGTTCTCCTGCTGCATCCTTTCTCTAAATCGTAAAGTCATATCCCAAAAGCCCTCAGACTCTGTTTGTTCTTCCTCTTTTTCTGCTACATCCTCAAGGATAGATGTGATTTCTTCTTCCAAAGTTCGTTGATGACTCTGAGCCAGACGTTTTAGTTTTTCTATAACAATGGGATTAAGCTGTTTCAAAATAACTTGAGTCACATTCATCTCCTTAATAATCAACCAACTCATCACTAACAATAAATCCCACCTTTAACAATTGCTTTTTAATCTCCTCATCCAACAATTGCCCCTCTCGCATTTGCTCACCTAATGCCATTGTAAGCTCACTCATTTTCTCCTCAAAGCTCACCCCATCCTCCACTTCATCAGGAATACCCACATATCGCCCTGGTGTCAACACAAAATTATGCTTTTCAATTTCAGCGATTGATGCAGATTTACAAAAGCCCTTGATATCGCGGTAACTGCCCCCCGACTTTTTCCACTTATGGTAAGTATCAGCAATCTTGCTAATCTCAGCCTCCGTAAAAGCACGACTACTGCGATTTACCATATAACCCAACTCTGAGGCATCAATAAACAATACCTCACCGTGTCTATCCCTGTTTTTATTGCCGTTCTTATACCGACTGAGAAACCACAAGCAAGCAGGAATCCCCGTATTGTAAAAAAGTTGGGTTGGCAACATGACAATACAATCCACCAAATCTTTCTGCACTAAAGCCTTGCGAATATCTCCCTCACCGCTTGTATTTGACGACAGCGAACCATTCGACAGCACAAAACCCGCCGAACCTGTGGGTGCTAAGTGGTAAACAAAATGCGATACCCAAGCAAAATTGGCATTCCCAACTGGAGGTACAAGGTCTTTATCCAGCCAGCGTCCATCATTTCGCAATAACTCGCCGCCCCAATCACTATCATTAAAAGGAGGATTAGCAATGACAAAATCCGCTTTTAAGTCCTTGTGAGCATCATTGAGAAACGAACCTTCAGGATTCCACTTAATATTTGAGCCGTCAATCCCCCTAATCGCCAAATTCATCCGGCACAACTTATAGGTTGTCTCGTTGCTCTCCTGCCCGTAGATGGAGATATCATCCAAACGCCCTTGATGATTCTTGACAAACTTTTCACTCTGGACAAACATCCCCCCCGAACCACAGCAAGGGTCAAATACCCGCCCATTGTAGGGTTCTAACATCTCAACTAAAAGTTTAACAATGCTTTCAGGTGTATAGAACTGTCCCCCCTTCTTGCCTTCGGCTAGAGCAAATTGTCCCAAAAAATATTCATAGACTCGTCCTAAAATATCCTGTGCCTGTGCCTCAGCATCCCCTAATGTAATTGATCCAATTAAGTCAATTAATCCACCCAAAGCTTTTTGGTCTAATTTCTGCTGTCCATACACCTTGGGCAAAATCCCTTTTAACCGTTTGGCGTTTTCCTGCTCGATTGCTTCCATACCCAAATCAACAGTTTTACCAATGTCGGGCTGCTTCGCCTGTGCCTGAAGATATGCCCACCGCGCCTCAACTGGTACAAAAAACACATTCTCCGCCGAATACTCATCCCGATCCTCTGGATCTGCCCCTGCGTAATCCCCCTCACCTGCAAGCAGCTTTTGATACAAGTCTTCAAAGGCATCAGAAATATATTTCAGAAAAATTAAACCTAAAACAATGTGCTTGTATTCAGCAGCATCAATATTTTTTCGCAGCTTATCCGCCGTTTTCCATAGTTTCTGCTCAAATGACTCTGAGTTATTCTGCTTTGCTGCTACTTCTGCCATCTTATCCCTAGTTTTTGCAAATAAATCTCAAACAATTTTAATTATCGTTTTCGTTCATAATCAGTAAACCACAAACTGTTGGAAATCACCTAAAAACAAGGATTACAGCCCTCCCTCATCTCCCTCATGAACAAGGAGTATTCAAGGTAATAGGGGTTCAGTCGGGGTACGCGCAAAATAGAACACGTTTTTATTGATTTACTAACTTGCCCATAAATGATATCGGGGCAATCAAAATTTTGCACCCCGATTAACCACCTTACTCAAAATTGTAGGGGCGAAATAAGCAATCGTACAGAGAGTAATGTAGCAATTTTTAAAACCTAAGTTATCGGTTATCGGTTAGCTTTTCTATAGGGGATGGGTTCACCCTAGCGATCACTGCTAAATCTTCCATTGCCCTGTGAAACCGATTCAGCCGAGTTTCTGACACTAATGCTTTGTCAGTATATCTTGTGTTGAAAACTATGAAATCAGAAATCGCTAAAAGAAGAAAGCAAGAAATCGTCTTTTCGTTCTTTCGCTAAATGACGAATCTTGATTAGCCATGATTATCTGTCCAGTATTTAAAAATCCGTTGCAATAGCTCGACTTGGGTACAACCGTAAGTAGCAGCCGCAATCTTAAAATCCTTTTTAAACTCGGCAGGCACTTTAAAATTTAGATTAGAAATTTCACCTGGATCGGGCTTCTCCAAGTTATCTTTTGTTTCCTTAATGCTAGGGGGTTCACCTTTGCTTGGTTTGCGAGGTGGTGGAGGTGGTTTAGTTGACATAATTAGGACTCTTGCTCACTCAACAGATCAATAATTCCTTGGGCTACTTGTTCTGCCCGTTGCTTCAAAGTAGGAAACGTGACCTCAGAAACAGCACGACCGTTATCACTTGCCTGACGGTAAGCTGTCTTTTCTGGAATTGAACCAGCCACTGTGACATATCCAGCTTTATGAATATATGCTCTGCCCTCCTCAATTTCATTCTCCCGATCGCCGACTCGACATAAAACAAAAATAATTTTATCCGTAGGAATTTTGGCGTTTACCAATTCATGCGCCAACAATACAGATGGTTTGAGATCATCCAGTGACAAGCCTGTGGGTAAGACAAGTAAATTACTTGCACGGGAAATTTCCAGTGTCCCTTGCATAGAATGTGGTGGCCCGTCCATAACCATGAGGTCATAAACCGAGGCGTGTTTCAGAGCTTGAGCAACAGTGCGGAATGGTTCAACAGCAATCTCCGGCTGGATACCGTTTAATTCGCGGCGTTGTTTCCAATCCGTACTCGTACCTTGAGAGATATCTAGGTCAGCAATCTTTACATCCCAGCCAGCAGCAGAATATTCACGGGCAATAAGTCGAGCAAGAGTACTTTTACCCACTCCCCCTTTCTGTGAAATGACACCCACCAATACGGTCATCAACTTTCGTCCTTTCGCCCTATAGCGAATTAGTTATATCGTGTTTTCGCTTAATCGTACAGAGAGATTTCGTTTAAGCAAGAATTAGCGATTTAACGAAATAACGATTTCGTCCTTCAATCCAAGTAAGGACAGCAAACGTAAAACCTATTGTAGATATACTGATTAAGAATGCAAAACTGCTCTCAAGTTTTTACAAGAGAGCAGTAGCAGCAAAGCGCGATAAATTTATATGGGGCTTCATAGATTTAATGCCCCGGTTACTGTATATGTGGTTCGGTATGTAGGGATATACAGCTTACATGGTAGCAAGTTCCGAAAAAAATCATGTTCTTTACAGAGAATTCATGAATCACACTTTTGTAGAAGCGGTAAACTTCATACCTTAATAGAAAATTCTACAATGATTTGTGTAGGTGCGAAGAGTCCCAATAATGATTAACCCCAGCAACGAGCCAGCCAAGCCGAAGAAAATCATTACGATCATTCCTAGTGGACGACTCATTGAATCTATACCAGACACACAGCCAGAATCAGTGAAGAGTGATAGCATTTCTCTTCCAGAAAACTCCTCTATATTTCAGGCGATTGGGGTAATTGCTGGCACTGTGGATCTCAAAGCTAAACCTCATCCGACTATATCGATTGAAAATCGGGACTATGCTTTACATCATGCCCCTCAAAAAAAACTGATATTTGATTTTTTAAAAAAACAGATTCGTAACAGTGGTAGTGATTATGTACGGCTGATGGTTTATCCAAGGGTGATACATTTTCCACCGCGAGATAAACCTCATGTAATTGGCTTTCAGGTTTTGGGGTTTGATAATGGCTCTCAATCGGGTTTGTTTGCAGATTATCAAGATTTTGAGTTTAGATTTACAGGGTTATGGCAATTCATCCCAGCTTGCCAGACACCTTGTATATCAGTGTTTCGGAATTTTACAGCCGAAAGATTGGATTATATTAAGCAGACCGAGACTTCTACAAAAGTGCGGTTCATGAAGGCTAGCCACATACCTTTATTGTGGAAAGATGCAATCGTTCCTCCCTTTAGATTCAATCCTTTGCTACCAAAAGAGGAGCGTGGCAAGCCTAGTTTTGTTGAAATTAAAGCGAAATTCCTGCCACATAGAAATGTTTTCGCATTTGAGAGCTTACTAGGGTTGCCACAAGAAAAACCGCCAAAGTTTCTAAAGGCATCAAAAGATGATAAAGTCGCCGCATTTAAAGAGAAAAAAGCGAATATAGCCGCGTCAAAGGGCAATAAACCCAAACCCAAACCTCAAACTAAACCAGTCAAGAAAGCTCAACCCAAAACTCAAACTAAGCCTGTTCAGCCCCCAACAACCCCACACCAAACACAATCCCAGTGAAGGAGTAGGGTTTTGTTGTATGTGGTCATGAAGAAACGCCGGCTTCCGCTACAGCAGCGCCCACGTCTGGTTTTACCTCCTTCGCTTTCTTCTCGAAAATCTGGATTCCCGCGTCAATCACTTCAAAGCCGTTTTCTGTTCGCACTCCAAGCTTGCCCGATACAGCCCCAGCCCAGTCTGCAAATTCCGAGGCGCTAGTTTCAGCCTTACGCCAACTTTTGGCATTAACTTGAGCGGTAAAGACTATACCGTTCTGATCAGTCAACTCGATTGCAACTTTCTTGTTATCGGCTGGTGTGGCTTTTGGCAGTGACCCGCTAAATTTTATTGTCACTTCGCTTTTGGCTTCCATACCTTACCCCTGGCTCATCATCAATTTCATTTTTCCCGCTCCTGATTTTATCAGGGCTGACGAAAAACTTCGCATACTAAACATTATTTAACTAAAAGGTATTTATAAGGTATTTACAAGGATTTTTTTGAAAATGGCATTTGTAAGGTAAACCAATGGCATTTCAATGGTATTCCAATGGCAAATATAAGGATTTATTTGCACCTTCAACACTGAAAATCACCGTTTTTTACAAAATCCTTCTTTTTTGCCAAAAATAAGGTAAAACAATGGCATCTCCAAGGTCTTTACAAGGTAAACACAAGGTAAATGTAAGGATTTCGACCCCAAAAATCTAATTTACCACCCTGATTTATCCGCCAAAAATTTCTGTCCAAAACTTACGCACAGTACGCCAAAATTGGCGGCCAGTTTTTTTGAGCCAAAACTGAAAAAGAAAAAAATAGCCCTCAAAATTACTACCAATAAAATACATAGCGACTACAAAAGCCGCCTAACAGTTAACAGCTACAACTGCGGCGGCTATTGTTCAGATATTGTTCGCTCAATCTCCCCCAAAAATCGCATCCAATTCTTGCGACGAAGCCTGACCTTGAACTATTGAAGCGGGTCTGATTGAATCAGCCGCTTCCCCCTCAAGCTCAGGCTCGGATAAAGCATTACTCTTGTAGCTTGGGGCATTGACCGCTACAACTGGTGCAGTCAACGCTGGCTGTGACAGAACAAACTGCGGTTGTTCCACCGACAGTGCCAAACGCATATAACTACCGTGTTTATTCAATGAATCCTGCGCTGACCAACAAGCAAAACGGATCTGCTCTGGTGTAAAGGAACCACTCGAATATCGCGCCACTGGCAAGAAAGCAGCCACCAAGATATCAGCCACCTTACGCTGTGCCTCATCCTTGGGCAACGAGTTCAAGTAATCGACAACTTCCGCTAAAACATCCCCCTCGTATGGTTGAAGGCGCATAGTTAGAGACAAGCGTTTTTTAGATATGGGATTCATCTAGCCGCCTACCTAGTTATTGTTAGCAATGTTTTTACTAGAGAAAACGCTCAGTTTGAGATTGAAACATCAAAATCAACTAAACAGCTGATCCATTAAATCAACTGATTCTTCACCAGCAATCAAACTTGAATGATGAGTTTGTGCTTGCTCAACAGTTGATAGCATTAGTGTTGAGAGATTCGCACTATCCCCAGTGCCGTCCTTTTGAGCGATTGCTACAGGCACTGCACTTTGTGCGTTCGCTGCATTGAATGGCATAGACACACAGCTATAAACACTCGCCTCTAGCCCCAACTCCAGCGCCATAATCCCAAAATGACTCTCTGCCATTCGCCGCGAAATCAAATATGAATTTGTCAATTGCTGCTTTTCGCAACCCCCCAACTTATACTGAGCGCGTGGCAGAAAATACATCACCAACATTTCTTCTAGCAATCTCTTAGCAACTGTTACCTCCAAAGAATTGAGGTAATCAGCCACTACAGCTAAAGGCGTATTTTCCATCGGTTGAAAGCGAGGCAGTGACAGACTCTTACGCAGTTTTTTCGCTCTTGTCACTTTTTACAACCTCTTTAGTTTTATCCAATAGCTGATCCATCATGCCAAAGCAATCGATTAATCGAAACGCTAACCCCTGATTTGGGCCAAAACCAATCTTAAAGGTGCGCTCAATTTGCTCATTTATCTCCGACAACCACACCAACTGAGCATAAGGCCCTATTTCTTGTTGGGAATAATTCGTTTTCTGTCTGTAGCTTGGTGCGCGTTCACCCCGAAATAGCTTTTTTTCATTCGTTCCACAAGGTACACAGTTGAAATAATGCTCTAGTTCCGGTTCGATGAAAGCCGCCGCACCCCCACCGATAATTATTTGTTTTGGCCATGTTTGTAGATTTTTCTCCAACCACTTTTTCAACCGCAGCCAATAAGCATTCGTCGCTGCCACAAGAGCCACTACAATATCTTCCAGTTCGCGCTGCCGTAAAGACTCATCCCGCGCCGTGGCTAACATTTGAATTGCCTTCAATTTGCGCCAATTGGGATGTTTTGTGTTCATATATGGCGACTCATATTCATATATTTCATTTTTCGCCTCAGACAAAGCATCAAATATCGCCTGTGCCAGTTGGTCACGGACAATCCCTGACACTCGTGAGCAGACATCATCTAATAAAGAACTAAACCCCAGCAATGGGCTATCGGCACTCTTGCGTATCCCCTTATCAAAACAAAGTAATGTTGTGTTGCGATGACCCAACATCAAAATAGCGACTTGATTTTGTTGAAACCAACTCACTCCTTTGGTTTTGGTATAAATGCCTAATAGTCCTGCCCCTTCTGGACGGCACAAAAAATTCTCACTTAGCGTTATGTCCCAAGCCTGACCACGAAATTTAAAGGCTTTGAACATCTGTTGTAATTGCGAAAAGAAACGTTTGTGATCGTTATATTCATTCCAAGGCAGCAAAAATGCCAAATCTAATATTATTTTTGGCGACTCGGCGTTTCGCTTTTTGATAGCGACATTATGTTTTTGTAGAATTACACCCACCGCCGCCAGTACCTTATATAAAGCATTTTCGTATTTGCGCTCATGAATCCGATCCACCGCCGCAAATTCAAGAGCAAATTCACCCACAATAAAGATGCTGTCCTGCCATTCTAAGTAGGCTTGGTGTTCTGGCAGAGGCATACCGTTCCACACCTGATTGTCCTGATAACGTTGAAAATCAGCCTTAGTTATCTGTTCCACTTCAGGAGACATGACTATTAACTGTGGCTCCTTCCAACCATTAGCCTTATAAATAATTTTTGTGCCAGAGCCACCGACATCTATAGATACAGCAAGATTAATCTGTGAGGCCATTTTGATGCTGATATTTGAGGGCTAACTGCACTCTAGCGTAAGCCGCGAAATATTGCCCATGAGTCTGTATAAACTTTGCACAACTTAACGGCGTTTTCTGTGCAGAAGCTGTGCAATTAGGGTCAAGAAACGAGATTTTCTGCCCAATAACCAGACAGTAAAATTGTGCATAGGCTGTGCAACAAGATGATAATCCAAGTGCGGCACTAAGAGCAGTAAAATAGCCTCAGTTGCTTTTGTAGTAGATATTTGAACTGCGGCAGTAGCCACAAGCGCAGTGACAGCACAGAGACTATGGCTGTGCAGTTGGGGACAATGGCGGAGGAATTTCGCGCAGGTTGGCTATGATGATTGTGTACCCACTACACCTTTTTGCCCTGACGGGTGGCTTGCGCCATTTCTCCCTGACGGTCGAAACAAAAAGGTTCCGTGGGGTCTGCGACGCAATTGCACTCAATCACTCAAAAGTGGCATGGCTTACGCTATTGCAAGGATTAAAAAGCTCAAGCGCAGTAACTTGGCAGGCAGTGAAGCGCACACCGCACGTCAGCGAGAAACGCCCAACGCTGATTCAGATAAACAAAATATCAGATTCATTGGCACTAACAACCCAACTGTGACATTAGACCAGTTGGTGATGGAAAAAATAGGGGAGCAGAAACGGAAGATTCGCCCCGATGCGGTTTACTGCACTGAGATTTTATTGACTGCCAGCCCCGAATATTTCCGTCCTAACTGCCCAACACAAGCGGGTTACTATGAGCGGGATAAAGTTGACTCTTGGCTTTCTGCATCCAAACAATGGTTAGATTCGCAGTACGGCTCACGCATTGTCAGGGCAGAATTACATTTAGATGAAGCCACCCCACACATTCACGCTTACTTTGTCCCCCTTGATGAAAAAGGGCAACTGAGGGCCAAGCACTTCTTCGACGGTCGCTTGAAGATGAGGCAGTTTCAAGATTCCTACTCCGAGGCTACAGAACATCTGGGGTTAGAGCGTGGCATTAAGGGCAGTAGGGCGCAACACCAGGACATTAAGGACTTTTACAGCGTTGTTAATTCTGGTATAGAACCAGATACCAGCCTCACCCAGTTGCAACTGCAAGCCAAAGCTGCCGACCGGGATAGGGCGCAAGCCAAAAAACAACAGATGGAAGCTACAGCCAAGGCTTTGGCTCTTGAAAATGAACTCAAAGACAAGCGCATCAAAGAATTAGAGGCACAAGTAGCTTTTTGGCAGCAGCAAACTCAACAACTGCGCGACTTGGACTTAGAGGATGTCGCCTGGGAGTTGGGGCTAAATCATGATCAGCAACGCTGGAGGGGTCACGGACACATCATTAATATAGATGGGCCCAAATTCTACGACTTTGCCCCCGACCAACAAAAGGGAGCAGGGGGTGCGATTGACTTGGTAATGCACGTTAATCAGTGCAATTTCCGGCAGGCGGTTGTCTGGTTAGATGAGCGATTCGGGTCAGCCTCGGTGGAACGTGCAGCGATCGCTCACGTTAAGAACAGGGCAAGTGACATTATCCAGACTGAACCCCGTCCCCAATTCACCCCACCCGTTGAAGATAAAGCTAACTGGTCTGCCGTTGAACATTACCTCACTCAAAACCGGGGCATCCCCTCTGACTGTATTCAAATGCTTTATAACCAGGGGCTAGTTTACGCTGATCAGCAACAAAATGCTGTTTTTGTCATGCGAAATCTTGATGGTCAACGTAACGGTGCATTTCTAAGAGGAACTAGGGGAGAGAACAACACTTTTAAGGGATACGAGAAAGGAACCAAACGCCGTGATAGCTGGTTTTACTTCAGTTTGGGGGGAAAGGCTACCGATAAAACCTCAACAGCGATTCTGTGCAAGTCCCCCATCGATGCTATCTCAAGAGCCATGCTGGAATATCTGATCAGGGGCGATGTCCCACCCGAACGAACAGTCTATATGGCTATTGATGACATCAAGAGCTTACCGCTTGAGCGATTGCAGAAAGTTCCTAATATAGTGGTGGCGTTTGGTAACGATAAAAGCTCTGATGCGGCAGCACAGCGTGTATTAGAACTAATGCCACAGTCCCAAATCAAAAAATCTAAAGCCAGTGATTGGAATCAGCTGCTAAAAGATTATGGGCAGCAGTTAAGGCTACAGCAGCAACAGCAAAGCCAGCAGGATGATGAATTGAGTCTTTAATAGTCAGATTAGTATGAAGGTGGCGGCAATTGCTGTGTAGCCCGTTGAGGTTGACTAATTTCGGTTGGAATTGGAATTCCTAATTTATCTGCTATTTCCAAAACGTTATTGGTAAAGTCAGCACTGTTTGCAACAACACCAAATACTGTACCAGCAATTGTTATTAAGGCAATAATACGAGTTTTGATTCTTTCCGGT